>DAOVBC010000275.1 GCA_030670715.1 Deltaproteobacteria bacterium
GTGCCTTTCATTTTATTTGGACAGGATTAACAGGATTTTAAGAATATTTTTGTCTCGGTTTCCATTGGAAACCGGGAAAGAAAGAAATCAATTACTTCCTCTGTTATCCTGTCTGATTCGATCTCTTTTTAAATCGAATCCATTCATTACTTGTTATTATGCTATCACCTTCAATTCCCGCCCAACCTTAATAAACTTTTCTAACGCAAACTCTATATCTTTTTTAGAATGAGCGGCGGAAATCTGGACGCGTATTCGTGCTTCGCCTTTCGGGACCACAGGATAAAAGAAACCGATGGCGTAAACACCTTCCTCCAGGAGTTTGGCGGCCATCTCCTGGGCCAGTTTGGCATCTCCCAGCATGATCGGAACAATGGGATGGGTGCCGGACTTGATGGTAAATCCTGCATGGGCAATTTCATCTCTGAAAAATTTTGTATTCGCTTCCAGCCTTTCTTTGGCGGTTTTTGATTCTTTTAACAGATCGAGGGTTTTCAGGGCTGCTGAAACAATTGGTGGTGCCACGGAATTTGAAAAAAGATAGGGGCGCGAGCGCTGCCGGAGTATTTCGATGATATCCTTTCGCCCTGTGGTGAATCCGCCGGACGCACCGCCCAATGCTTTGCCCAGTGTTGACGTGATGATATCGACCCGATGCTGAACGCCGCAAAGCTCAGCCGTGCCTCTTCCGGTGGCACCCACAAAGCCGGTGGCATGGCTGTCGTCTACCATGACAAGCGCACCGTATTTATCGGTCAGGTCACAGATGTTGTCCAGTTTGGCATAGTCTCCGTCCATGCTGAATACGCCGTCGGTTGCGATCATCCGGGTTTTTTCCTCTGCCGCCTCCTCGAGACAATTTTCCAGTGATTGCATATCCCCGTGGTCATAACGATAGCGCGCCGCTTTGCAAAGACGGATACCGTCGATGATCGAGGCATGATTTAATGCGTCTGAGATGATGGCATCGTCAGGGCCGAGCAGGGTTTCAAAAAGGCCGGCATTGGCATCAAAACACGATGAGTAAAGAATGGTGTCATCGGTGCCGAAAAAGTCGCTGATTTTCTTTTCCAGCTCCTGATGGATGTCCTGAGTTCCACAGATAAAGCGCACGGAAGCCATGCCGAACCCGCGTGCGTCCAGACCCGCTTTGACCGCTTCGATAACGTCAGGATTGTTTGCCAGACCGAGATAATTATTGGCGCACATATTCAGCACCTGATTTTCGCCAACATTGATCCGGGCCTGCTGGGCAGAGGTGATATACCGTTCGGATTTATACAGACCGGATCTGGTGATTTCTTCCAGTTTCGCCTTTAACTCTTGACGCGTCTTACCATACATGTCTTCCTCCAGTTGATATTATCATTTTAAGATGAGGTTTTGAAAACGGTTCTAATCAGACAGGCGCAAAATATTGTCTACCTCATCAACAATCGAGGAACTCAGCCATTCCTTTTCATCTGCCTGGATATCATTTACCAGTACACCGAAAGCGCGTTTCAATAAACTGGTTCCGCCGGCAAACCGTATGATAATCTGCAGCAAAACAAAAGACAACATCCACACCAGGAGAATACTGATGGCGGCATGCAGAAAATATCCGGACGGCAGCGTATTTTGTAAAAGATAGCTTTTTACGCTTTGATACGCAAACAGGCCCATGAGCCCAAGGGTCGGCAGATTAAACAGCAGTTGCAGTAAAAACCCGGATGCCGATGCCGCACGACGGTCCACAACCGTTTCAAACGTTGATTTCCATGAGGATGTCAGGTGCCGGCGCAGCTCCCGGTTGTCCGGCAAAAGAGCGGATATATCACGCACAGACGGCCTGAATTCCAGCGAAACAAGTTTTTGAGCGATATCCGGCCAGGCCTGCTGGATGGTCAAGCGGTATTTGAGCAGAGCCGGAGCCATATCGCCTCCGGTGGAAGCCTCGGTTACAGCAACCCGTGTTTTTCGATACCGAACCAAAGAAGAAAGCAAGCCCCAGAGCTGAACGATCGGATTGCCTAAGCGCAGGGTGGCCAGAACCCCGGCTCCGGCCATGAGAAACCGGGCCCAGATTGCCACCAGCCACCCGACCGGACCCCACCAGCGGCCGGCCAGCTTCTGGTAAAATATCGCATGGATACCGGTGAGCATTTCAGCTCCGGTGGCTTGCATGGCATCGGTTGCGGCGATCCTGGCATTTTTCTCCAGTTCAAGAACCTCTTTTTTTACAGCCGACAGTTCTTCGCGTTTAGCGTCGATGCTCAATGCCGCTGACTTTCGAATCAGCTCTACCAGGTGCTGTGCCCGCTCGACACGGGAATCCACGAAACGATTTCCCTGATTCAGCGAACCGAAAATGACCCCGTGCAGTTGACGGTAATCATCGAAATTGTGCAGCGGTTTTTCCCCCTGCGGCCACTGCGGATGCTGGAGGTGACGACGGGCGCTGATACAAAATATTGATTCGACCGGCCTCTGCCAGGAGGTCTGGAGATGATTCTTAAGGTCCGGCAGAATCACCTGCTTCAATTCATCTTCTTGCAGACGATCGCACCGGTTCAGCACCACGTACAGCTGACTGCCGGGATAATAATCAACGAACCGTTTGAGGAAAACGATTGAATCCCTGCGTTTTGGGTTTTCCGCATTCAGTACGCAAAACAATATGTCCGATAAACCGATGGCCTTTTCCAGTACCGGCCGGTATTTTTCGCTTTCAGTGCTGTCCATATCCGGGGTGTCCACCAGGATGACATGTTTCAGACTGGCGGCAACCGGGCTTGTTCGTATGGATACCACATCCCCCCCGAGATCTTTCAAAAGTACGTCGGCATCGTTTTCAGCCCGACAGAAAACGGTGATTCCCGTGGTTGTGGGCCGCTGAATCCCGATCGGTGAAAGCTCGTCCTTTTCCGCCAGAGCATTCAGAAGAGTTGATTTTCCGGCGCCACTGGGGCCGATGAGCGTTATGACAAGCTTGCGATCCAGACGCTCTTCCATTTGATCCAGAAAATAAATAGCTTGACGGCATTCAGACTGCAAAGCAGCGCCGGGAATCCAGTTAGGGGCTTCTTCCGCCAACGTCTGATAACCTTTTATAACTTCCCGGCAGATGGTCAGCCGTCCCTGTGCCTTTAATCGGTACTCTTCAAGCATCATTGGTGTCATCCAATCCGAAAGTTTGCAGAACTTCTTCGATTTCTTTAATCATCTGATCGGCAGATTCGGTCAGTTCCCCTACTGCTGCAATCACCGCGCCGGTGATGTTTTCTTCGAAAATTCTCCTGACGATCGATGCCCGGTTATCAAACCATCGGGACAGAACCGGTGCGAGCATGGCGGATAAATTCTTTCGGCTCGTCTCATCCAGCCCGGCCGATGCAGGAATCGAGACCAGTGCCCACAGATCGTGCATTCCGAACAGTCCGTGAAGCTTGGCATATATCCCGCTGCCGCCTATCGGATCGCCGGTGGTCAAAATATAAGCGATTCCGAGTGTTGCCGGAAGTATGTTCAAAGAAGCAAAAAAGGATTCGCGCGTCCTTTGGGCAAAATTCATCTGCTTCCGGAACTCATGGACCAGACCGGCCATCTCGCGGTTTAAATCTTCATCCTGGGCGATATTTAATATATTTTCCGCTGCCGGTACAATCTGATCGACTATTTCCGACCAGGGTTTGTCCTCCATCCGTTTTCTGGCCGCTTTGGTTGAAAAAGGTGCGGCCACATGAATGGATACGCTACCGGAGTTTGTGCTCATCTGCCGGTAGGGAAGCTGCTTTTCTTCCAATCGGCGCTGGAGACGGATATGGTCGAGCAGTCGGATA
>DAOVBC010000039.1 GCA_030670715.1 Deltaproteobacteria bacterium
GAACGGTGGCTTGATGGTGGCGGTTCCTGAAAATCAATGTGCAGAATTAATCACCTCACTGCAGAAATCAGGTGTAAAATGGGCCGGCAGGATCGGCAGGGTCAGTCAACTGGAAGATTCCATCCATCTGGTGTTCCGATAATTTTTTCTGATGTATTCAGCAACACCACCACACAGCGGTTTTTTACCCGCGTAACTCACGACCAATGAACGCCTCGAACTCGTAAAATATCCGGGATAACTCTCCCCACGGTTTACGATTTACAAAAAATTATGCCCGGCTCCGCTATTTTGTCAATAATTCCAGCAGGATTTTCATGCATTTCCTTATTTTACTTGCCAAATTAGGCTATTATGAAGTAAAATATGTAAAACTGCAGGCCGTGATTCCGGTCTGCTTTGTGTTACAGCGCTTCGGTGAGTATGAATTCAATGGCGCTATTGGCTGTAAATTCCAATATCCGGATCGATTATGGACCACCAGGAACTCGTCAACTATCTGGCAAATACCGGCAAAGATCCATCACGACTGATCTTTGAAGACGAGCTTACCGGCCTTTACAACCGCAGATATCTCTATCACCTCCTTAATACCCAGGTCGCATGGGATCAACTGAACCGGAATTCCCTTTCTCTGCTGATGATGGACCTGGACCATTTCAAACAAATCAATGATAATTACGGCCACCTAGCAGGCGACCAGGCGTTGATCTGGCTCTCAGGTCACCTGAGAGAGGTTGCCGGAACCACCGGTATGCCGATCCGGTATGCCGGCGACGAGTTCATGATTTTGCTCCGCAACACCGATAAGAAATCATCGTTGTTGATGGGCGAACAGCTGATACAGAATATCCGCAAAAAACCTTTCAAACCTGACGAACAGACCGATCAGATCATCCTCACCCTCAGTGTCGGAGTTGCTTCAGCACCGGACGATGCCCGGAACAGCAAGGCCCTCATCCGGCAGGCGGACACAGCCCTTTACTCGGCAAAAAGAAACGGGCGCGACCAGATGGTCAACGCCGGAGAGGTCAAGCCGATAGATGTGTTCGCCAAAACCGTCATTTACCAACTGAATGATGTCCAGATCGTCGGCAGGGGACGCCAGCTCTCAGTGGTGGCCGAGGCCCTTAAAAAATTCAGTCTGCGCCAGGGCCAGTTTCTTATAGCAAGGGGTGCGGCCGGAATGGGTAAAAGTGATTTTCTGGAAACTATCCGCCGCAACCTGGCCCGAAGTAAAACATGGCAGTCCATGGTAAGCGGTGTCCCCCAGGAAATGTTTCGGCCGTATTATCTGATGGAAAAGATACTGGTGGACATATTAAATCACCGGGAGGACAAAGGGGCCGATATATTAAAAAAAATGTCACATGTGGAACAGGTTTATCTTTCCCGTGTCCTGCCTCTGGTCGGTGTCGACAATAATCTGATTAAAGACAAAGATGAGCGCACCCAGCGCGAAGATCTTTTCGATACCCTGCTGCAGTTCATCCCGAAACTCGTCGATTACAACCCTCTGATTCTGTTTATCGATGACCTGCACTTCGGAGACGAAGCAACCCTTATGCTCATTCGTCGACTGATGCTGCGAAGCGATTTTCCGTTTTTCGTCTGCGCCACAGCCACAGAAACACACAACACGGGCGAAGATAACCGGCCAGTCGCGCTGGAGCACTTCTGTGAGACGTACCAGGAGGATTTAGGTATTCGCAATATTGGCCTGACCCCGCTGGTGGCTGCCGATATCACCAGACACATGCAGGATCTGTTTCCCAACATACATATTCCTAAAGGGATGGACGAAGAGCTGATCAGGGTCACCCAGGGCAACCCGCTGTTTCTCAATGAAATTCTGCGTAAGCTGGTATCGGATCATAAAATCACTCTCACCGGAAAGCAGTGGTTGGTTCAACCGCTGGAAGAAGGCTACCTGCCAAAATCTCTGGAAGAAATTGTTACGGAGAAGATAGCCGCACTGGATGAAGAAAGCCGGCGAATGCTTGATCAGGTGTCCGCCCTTGGTGAAGATGTGTCGCTGAGTATGCTTATCGGAAGCTCTGATCAGATGGAGGCCAGGGTTCTGGATTTCGTGGATAAAGCTACCGCCCAGGGCCTGCTGAATTCTGAATTCCAGGTAAATGATGAGGTCATCGGCTTCCTGGGCAAACGCATCCTTGATATCACCTATAATGCGATTGAACCTGAACGCAAAGAGCAGCTTCACGAACGAATCGGAAATTACCAGGAATCCCTTTTTCAGCAGCACTTATTGCCATCTGCCGCAACACTGGCCTATCATTTTAAACGGTCGACGGACCAGCAAAAAGCCGGGACCTATGAGCAAGTACTGGCCACATCGAACGATCAGAATTACAACGCCGAAGAGGCCACTTTTTACACCGGTGAAAGCCTTGCAGAAGATGTGGGCACCGATGTGCCCATTCAGCCGCAGGATGTCCCCTTGATCTCGAAAGTCATCCGCGACTTTATGGTTGCCATTCGCAATATCAAGCTCTACCCACCCGGCAGCAAATCCATTATCGGCGTCATCGGCCAGTCTAAAGCATCGCTGGATCAGATACTGGTCAATAACAAAACCCTCAATCTTATACAAATTAAACAAGGGCTTGTGGTCAATGGCCGAAAAATGGATGTTACTGATTTTAAGCTGGTGGCAGAACGTTTTCTGCAGTTTCTTGCCCGCTACGAATTGAAGGGGATATCATTTCACTCGGGCCTGACTGACAATGAGCTCGAGGTGATGATTGAAGCGTTTGGCCGGACCCGGGAAAAGATGTTCGATGACCGCTACTGGCAACGCTTCAGTGCCGAAAACAGCCTGAAGCACATCGAGTTAAAACAGATCCGTTACACAATGGCGGGCAAGCCCCAGACTGTTGCCGGCAAACGAATCCCCGGCCGGGGGGCTAAAGCCTTATCAGCGACACCGGCCGCTGCAACACAGCCCGCCGGCATAAAACGGCAGGGTGAGACACTCATAGCGGCAATTCTCAAGGGGCTGCTGGGGGCTGTAAAAATTAGCCGGCTCTACCCGTTAGACAGCAAAGCAGTTATTAGTGCCGTCGACCAGCTGCTGGCCCGCCTGAATATCATTTTAACAAAGGAGGGTTCGCTCACCATATCACACGCCGGAAATACGCTGCTGATCAACGGAGACCGTGAGGATGTCTCCGAATATAAAACCTTTGCCGATAATTTTATCAAATTTTTTAACAAGATCGGCTTGAAGAGCCTCGCATTTGTTCAAGGTCTCACCCGACAGGAGCTGGAAACATTTATCGCTACGCTGGGCACCATGCCTGCGGAAGGGTTTGAGAGCAAATTCTGGCAGGACTTCGCCCGAAACAACAAATTGTCCGGAATTGTTTTCGATAAACACGTTTACGAAATCAAGGTCGCCCAGACTTCAAAACCAGTCACAGGTGGAACAGGAGGCGTCGTCGCGGTGCCGACATTTGTAGCCTCCCCGGCGGACGCCCCTATACCGGATGATGACTTTGATGCTTTCCTCTCCGCATTTCCCGAGTTGATTCAAGAGCTGTTTGATCAGGGTTTGGAAGCCAAAGCCAAACAGGCCATCGCCCAATTATATGCGGGACTGGCAGACCGTGATCTTCCGATCCGTGAAAGGGTGGTCAATACATGCCGTCATTTGCTCGAAAACCTGCAGCCGGCCTTTCAGCATGATTTTGCCAAATACCTTGCCGATCCGCTGTTGAACATATTTGGGCAGGAGCAGGACCCCAAAATGATCGTCGAGATGGCAGCATTTTTAAACCGCCTGGTTACCAGCCTCATCGGATTTGTTGATTATTCACCGGCCGCAAGAATTATCACCCGGTTCCAGCAGCGTTATGAAACGCTTACAGATCTCAATGATCCTAATGCGCAACGGTTGAGTAAAAGCCTGACCATCCGCTTGAACCCTACAACCGAAAAACTTCTGACCGCAGACCTTAAATCGGGAGAGTCTTCCCGCCAGCACAATGCGGTCCGTCTTCTTGAGAGTCTGGGCCAAACATCGCTGCCTTTGCTCATCAATATAATCAAACAGGAAGATGATTTCCGCGCCCGGCAATCGGCGGCTACCATCCTGGCAAAACAGGGCTCGCAGGCTACAAGCCGTCTTAAAAATCTGCTGGTGCTGGAAATAACACCGGAAGAGAGGGTTCGTGTACTTGACATCATAGACACGGTTACAAGCGATCTGATCACCGAACTCCTGCATGCCCTGGGCGACGAAAACCGGGATGTCCGGCTGGCCGCTTTTCGTCTCTCCGAGCGGCTGAAAGACCATCGCGTGGTGGGTATGCTCCTGGAAAACGCCAGGACGGCAAAAAGTGAACTGGCCGTTGCCGCCGTTAACTCTCTGGAAAAACTCAAGCCGCCCGAGGCGGTCGAGGCTCTGGCCGAAATTATGAAATCAACGAAAAAAGAAGCGTTGCGCATTGCCTGCTGTAGAGCACTCGGCCAGATAGCGAAACCGGAGTGCATTGACCCGTTATCGATAATCCTGAGCAAAAAAAGTGTTTTACTGCGCCGCTATATTTACAGTGACCGGATGCGTGCTACGGCAGCATTCGCCCTGGGCCAGATCCGGCAGGCCCGCGCAGTGAAAACTCTGGCGGTTTATGTGAATGACCCGGATCAGAGAATTCGTGAAGTGGCCCGAGCCGTTCTGCAGAAAGTAAGGGCCGCAGCTCGCCGGAGGAAAGCTGCACCGGCGCCGGCGAAATAACAACTCAAGCTCGAAAAACCCGGCTTTGCCTGCCATCCGGAGAATTTGCGGTATCTGTACCGACTACTTTAGGCATGTGAATGAGCGGCCGGTTGAGCCTTGAGGCGCTCCGCCGCGGCGGATTGAAAATCGTCCCCAGCACGGCCAAGTTACTCTGACGTCGTCAAAAGAACGGTGTCTGTGCTGAAATTGATCACCAGTTATGTTTTGGCTGACAGAAGAGAATGAATGTGCTATGATAATGATGATATTTCACGAGTTGTTTTCGATTTTTTCATGCAAGATTCGGGCTGAGGCAGTTAACTGAGAGGTTGAAACACCATGGGAAATTCAGATCTCCCCACAGGTAATGAATCTAATTACAAAAAAATTACGGTAAAGACCTCGGATGGTGAAACCATCCAGGGAAAAGTATTTCTGAAGCCGAATTATCGGGTATCCGACCTTTTCACCAAGAGTGAGTCACCGTTTATTGTTCTGGTAGAGGCGCTGCTGAGGGCCGGACAGGACAAAACGCTGATTGTGAACAAAGACCATATTGTATGGGTAGAGCCCGAAGAAGAAGATTAACCCCCTCCGATAGAAGTGATTTCAAACCCCATCTTCCCGCTCAATAGAGCGAGGCTTTGCATCTGATTCAATTATTAATCCAAGTTTCGCACACCTTTTTTCGAGCAGGAGCTTTGAATTGCAAAGCGTTGAGCCCACTCGAAGGTATAAACCGGGTCGTCCAGGCCATTTTCTTATCCCGCTGGGCGGGATTTCGCATCGATTTATATTTTATTTGAGCTCATCAGCCCGATATTAAATCGTCGATATCATCACTGGCAGTTATTCCGGAATTCGGATATATCATTTCAACATTGATGTACTCGTAAAAAGTATAACCGATGGCTAAGTAAAAAGTTCCATATACAAGGCGTAGTGGTTTTTCAGGGACGAGGCAATACCTGTAGTATGCCGAGTGTCTGAAAAACCGATGCAACGCAGTAGATGGGACTTTTTACGACGCCATCAACATTATGTTTCATTTTTTTTATAATCCTGCTATGCATTACCACTCTTTTCGATTATACCGCTTTCCATAATTATGTTCCGAAATACGGAATTGCGGTATAAGTGGTTGTAGAAAAAAACGTTGGAATACCGGAACGTTTTTTTGACAACCACTATAAACAGCATCACGGCACAATCTAAAAAAACTATCGTCCGTTGCAGTTAAAATTTCATCCATGAATCACTTAAACACTCCCCCCGGACCGGGCAAAAAAGAAAACCGGCTACTGTCTCCCCTGTACAGGACCTATGAACGGTTTCTTAAAATCAGGGGCCACCCGCGCGAAATCGCCCTGGGCTTTGCCCTGGGACTTTTTGTGGGAATGACACCATTTATGGGGCTGCACACGGCCATCGCCGTTCCATTGGCCGCGCTGTTCAAGTGGAATAAAATATCGACTGCTATATCCGTCTGGATTACCAACGCGGTAACAGCACCGATTATCTACAGTATCACCTATGTTGTCGGTGCCAGAATCCTCGGAGTTAAGAGGGCTTTTGGCATGACGGATGCCAATAGTTTTTCAGCCCTTTATAAGTTGATACTTAAAACCCCCGAGATCGCCTGGGCCATGACTGTCGGCGGCATCATTCTCGGTTTGCCTCTGGCAATTATCGGTTATTATTTTGTTTTTTCCGTAATCCGCAAATATCAGGAAGATATTAAAATAAAAATCGCAAGATCGAAAGAAAAGCGGGCGCACAAGAAAGAGGTCCGCAAAAAAATGCGTCGCGACAAACAGACCGTGGTGGCAAACCCTCACCCTGGTGCCGCTGAACAAAAGCAACATCAATCCCGGGAACTCCCGCCTGACATTTAAGCCGATTTTATTAAATCTCTTTTTAGTTCAGGTTTATTCCGATTCGGCTTCGGGGCAGAATGTGCGGCAAATTAGAGCTTGAGAAGCCTGGCGGCGTTCAAACCGGAAATGCTTGTTATTTCCTGCTCTGACAAACCGGCCAGCTCGAGTTCTTCACGGTAACGCGACGGTTTGATCAAAGGAAAATCACTGCCGAAAAGGATTTTATCCACACCCGCCAGGCGTATGGCTGTGGGATATATTTCAACGTCGTACAGAAAGGGTGAAGCGGCCGTGTCAAAATAAACGTTTCTCAGGGTTGACCGGACTTCCTTTTTCAACAGATGGAAGAAAAATATACCGCCTCCCCAGTGGGCAAGGACAATTTTATTTTCATCAAATCGTTTTACCATTGCATAGATCTGAGCCAGCGTGTTCGAGGTTTTCCCGGGATAATTGTGTCCCACCGGCTCATTGGTGTGAATCATTACCGGCAAATCCTTTGCACGGCAGATTTCCATTATCGGACTTAACCTGTCCAGTGTTTCCACCTCAAAGCCGGATTGATAAAATGCCAGCTCTCCGATACCAAACATCCCGCTTTCAATGCACCGCTGCGCTTCTCGGCTTGCTTTTGAATGCAGGGGATCAAAACAACCGAAGCCGATCAGGCGATCCGGATATCGCTGTACGGCTTTAATTACATAATCATTGTGTCGCTTGAATGTATCTGCATTTTGCCAGGGGAAACCGAAGACGACCGCTTTGTCCACCCCTTCTTCATCCATAACGTTTACGATCTGCTGAGCGCCGACCATTTTTGATTTGGGTGAGCTGTAAAGCAATTCGAAAGCCGGTTCGGACGTGAAATATTTCTGCCGGTTCTTTCGAATATCTCCGGGAAAAATATGGGTATGAAAATCAATAATCATTTATCTGGCGCCACAATATGGATATTATCTATTTTAAACTTTATCGGCAAGACGAATTTTGCCATTTACCCAATATTCCAGTATCCCAAGACCCATTATAGCGCTAAAGCTTCACTGCGTGCCCAATATACCAGTATTCCACCATTCCAATTGGAGTGAAGCCCCTAACTTGAGATGTTGGTTGTTCACATAGTAATTGGGTCGGGACCGAAAAGTCAACTGCTCACATTTGTTGTAAGGGTACTAAATACTCAAATTTCTGGTACGTGTTCACGGGGTGCGTTTCCCCGAGCAGCGAGATTGGCGGAGTGGCCTCGTCAATTCAATGACTTAGCTGTGGGGGAGACCGCGGCTCCCGCACGTCTTTTTTGCGGGAGAACGCGGAGGGGGCAGGAATGCCCCCGCTGCTAAGTCATTGAAATGACCGGACACGCAGCCACCGGAGTGAATCGGGGAGACGCACCCCGTGAACACGTACAATTTCTGACTTCCTGTAAACAGGGACTTTTTAAAGAACCTTTTGATTGATGTTTTTCATCGTCGGCGTATCACCGAAAATAAAAAAGCTCGATAACAACCCCAGGCGATGCCCGATTTGCGGCTTGAACCGGGCCTGTTTGAAGCGCATTGATCATTATCTCAGCCTGTTTTTTATTCCGATACTACGGGTCAAAAAAGGAGAACCATTTGTCGTCTGTGATCTGTGCGAGGCGGCGGCACCGAAGTTTGGAGATGATGACAGCGACAGCCGCCGGCCGGAAATGCGCTGCAAAAGCTGCGGCAGCACGGTGCCGGCCGATTTCAGGTTTTGTCCGTACTGCGGTAAACGATTATGATATATGAAAGTCTGCGCCGCAGCCGCATGGAACACTTCTTGAAACACCGCGGATCATCAGCCCATCAATGACGTGTTAAAGACATTCGCCCGAGTTTTTACAAATTATCGTGATTCAGGCTTGACTTTGTATTTGCAATTCTGTAGGAAGTGTTTTATGAAATTGATCTTTTTCTTTTCGCGTATGGAAGACAACGCTGTCCTCTGCTGAAGCACTTATCATTTTTCACGTTCAGACGCGATCTCTAGCGAGTTCTTCTTCCGTAAACAGCCCTTTTTCATAATCTCTTTTAACTTAACAAGACCGTGAACAACCACATTTGTGCGTGATCGGCCGGTTGACACCCGGTGATGTAAATTGATCTGCAGGGAATCTCCTTCGTCATTTCTATCCAATGATCCATCATTGGTGGTTTATATATTTAACCCGGATACATAAGGGGAAATATCCGGTCATCTATCACCATAAGCCACGGAAAGGGGGTAAGAGTTATGAATGTTAACCGCAGGCAGTTTATCCAGATTTCTGGAGCAACGGCCGCCGGTCTTGCAGTCAGCGGGTTGGGGTTTGACCTGATGCCGGTCAAAGCCCACGCCCAGATGCTCAAGACCCAATACGCCAAAGAGACTATTTCCATCTGTCCTTATTGCGCCGTCGGCTGCGGCGTCATCGTACACACCAGCCGTAAAGGGGACGGCCGCGTCATCAACATCGAAGGCGACCCGGACCACGTGATCAACCGGGGTTCCCTCTGCTCAAAAGGTGCCGCACTGGCCCAGTTGACCGAAAATGAAAGCAGGGTCACCGAACCGATGTACCGCGCGCCTTACTCCGGCGAATGGAAAAAGGTCTCCTGGGACTGGGCGCTGACCGAAATCGCCAAAAGAATAAAAGCCACCCGGGATGCCACCTTTGAGCTTAAAAATGCCAAAGGCCAGGTGGTCAACCGCACCACTGCAATTGCTTCGGTCGGCAGCGCGGCCATGGACAATGAAGAGTGCTGGATTTACCAGGCTCTGATGCGAGCGGCGGGACTTGTGTACGTCGAGCATCAGGCCCGTATCTGACACAGCGCCACTGTTGCGGCTCTGGCAGAGTCGTTCGGACGCGGCGCGATGACCAATCACTGGATCGATATTAAAAACAGTGACTGTATTTTAATCATGGGCAGCAACGCTGCCGAAAACCACCCCATCTCTTTTAAGTACGTTCTCGAGGCCCAGCAAAACGGGGCCAAACTCCTCAGTGTCGACCCCCGGTTTACCCGGACTTCCGCCAAGGCTGATTTTTACACGGCCCTGCGCTCCGGCACGGACATCGCTTTTCTGGGGGGGATGATGAAATACCTCATCGACAACAAGCTTTACCAGAAAGAGTATGTCGTCAATTACACCAATGCAGCGTTTCTGGTAAACAAATCTTTCAAGTTCAAGGACGGCCTGTTTCTCGGTTACGATGCCAAAACCCGCAAATACGACAAGGGCAAATGGGCCTTCCAGATGGACAAAAACGGTGTTCCCAAAATGGATCGGTCGCTCAAAAGCCGGTACTGCGTTTTTCAGCAATTAAAAAAGCATTACAGCCGGTACAACACCAAACTGGTCTCCAAAATCACCGGCACACCGGAAAAAGATTTGCTGGAAGTTTACAAAACCTATGCCGCCACCGGTAAAGTGGGCAAAGCCGGAACCATCATGTATGCCATGGGCTGGACCCAGCACACGGTCGGCACCCAGAACATCCGGATGATGGCCATGATCCAGCTGATGCTGGGCAACATGGGCGTAGCCGGCGGGGGTGTGAATGCCCTGCGCGGCGAATCCAACGTTCAGGGGTCCACCGACCACTGCCTCTTGTGGCATATCTGGCCGGGTTATTTAAAAACCCCAAGTGCTTCCAACGTGTCCCTGGCCGCCTATAATAAAAAATGGACACCCGCCAGCAAGGACCCGATTTCCGCCAACTGGTGGCAGAATTATCCCAAATATTCGGTCAGTTTGCTCAAATCCTTTTTCGGTGAAAAGGCTACGTCCGGCAACGATTTCGGATATAACTGGCTGCCGAAGGTGGATGACGGCAAGGTCTACTCCTGGCTGGACATCTTTGATGAAATGTACAAGGGCACGATCAAAGGCTTTCTGGCCTGGGGCCAGAACCCGGCCTGCAGCGGAGCCAATGCCAATAAAACTCGCGAAGCCATGACAAAGCTGGACTGGATGGTCAACACCAATATTTTCGACAACGAGACCGGTTCCTTCTGGCGCGGACCCGGCAATGATCCGTCCAAAATCAAAACCGAGGTCTTTTTCCTGCCGGCCTGCGTGTCGGTGGAAAAAGAAGGCAGCATCACCAACAGCGGCCGCTGGATGCAGTGGCGCTACCGGGGCCCTAAACCCATGGGTAACAGCCTGCCCGATGGCGACATGATCATGGCCCTTGGTGATAAACTCAAAGAGTTATATCAAAAGGGGCAAGGCGCCCTGCCGGAACCGATCGCCAATCTCAAATGGGATTACGTGACCCATGGTGAATACGATCCGCATAAGGTGGCCAAGGAAATTAACGGGTATTTCGTTAAGGACGTGACCGTTAAGAGCAAAAATTTTAAAAAAGGAACCCTGGTGCCGAGCTTCGCCTATTTGCAGGCTGACGGCTCGACTTCCTCCGCCAACTGGCTCTACTGCAACAGCTATACCGAAAAGGGCAACATGGCCGCCCGCCGCAGTCAGCAGGATGCCCCCAACAACATCGGGCTGTATCCGCAGTTTTCCTGGTGCTGGCCGGTGAACCGGCGCATCATCTACAATCGTGCTTCCGTGGATCTGAAGGGGCAGCCCTGGGACAAGAAAAACTGGGTAATCAAGTTCGCCGGCGACGCAAAGGGTGGAAAGTACGTCTCCAAGAAATGGGTCGGCGATGTGCCCGACGGCGGTTGGTATCCGATGCAAAACCCCGACGGGTCTATGCGTAAGGATACAA
>DAOVBC010000214.1 GCA_030670715.1 Deltaproteobacteria bacterium
AGATACTAAGATTTCCAAGTAGCTTTACTCGTTAACATTAAATAATTTTCAAAAAAACAGGCTATCCTACACAACGGATAGCCTTTTTTGTTTGTATTTCCAGAGTACTTTACTGCTTTGTTTTTGCCTTTGCTGTAGCGATTTTTTTCAATTCCGCATCTATTGCTTTCGAAAAGCCTCCAAGGTCGCGCTTTTTTAGACTTCTGCCGTTGATAAAAACGGTCGGAGTTCCCTTTACGCCGGCTTTTATCCCTTCATTCAAATCCTGTTTAACCTTTGCGGCAATCCCGGCGTCTTTCCAGTCTTTTTCAAACTTATTCATGTCGAGCTTCAGGTCAGCGGCAATCTGTCGAACCTTATTATCGTTGAGATTTTTAAAATTTAAAAAAAGCGCATCGTGGAATTCCCAGAACTTGCCCTGCTTACCGGCAGCAAGGACGGCTCTGGCAGCTTTTTCAGCATATTTATGCGATGTTATGGGAAAATTTTTAAAAACGATTTTAACTTCATCGGGATATTTCTCGATCACCTGATCGAGTACAGGCACAAGGCTGGCACAGTATGGTCATTGAAATTCGCTGAAGACGGCAACGACCACCGGTGCATTTTCCGGACCCTCATAAGGTGATCCTGATATATTTATTTTTTGAATAAAATCCAGCCGGACAATGTTAATTTCCTTGTCCTTCCCATTGGTGAGTAAAAGGACGTCGGAGCCCGGAACCAGTTTAATCCCATCGACACCTTTGCCAACAATGATCTTATCCAGCAGACGTCCATTGGGGTGGTAAATCAGGATTTCGCCTTTGTCATTCAGAACATAAATGTGATTTCTATTTGATGAAAACGCGACATCCAGGGGCTGGTCTTTTAATTTCAATGTCTTCAACACGTCCCACTCAAGGGCGGCAAAGCAGGAGGGCAGAAACAGCATTAAAACAATAACAGTCATCAATGCAACAGCCGATTTAGATTTCATGTATTAACCTCCGCATCAAATCCGGTGATTCAGATCAGATGAAAAATTAGTATATTAGAATGCCATTTTGTGAGAAAAATCTCAAGTATTTTATTTCCTACTGAATTACTCGGAAAAAACGCCCGCAATTTTGTATTACATCCATCCAACTTTGTACTTACAGATTTTGTAATAAAAACTTGATATTGTAGAATGATTGAACTAAAGTAACGGTACACAACACCCGGATTCTCAAGGAGTGATTCAGTGAAATCAAATCCCGAAAGCAGAGATAATACACGTTTCCCACATGTTTCGACCGTAACCTATGAGGACCTGGAGAGGGGAATCTATTCTCAGTCCAAGATGTACAATTACAGCGATGAGGGACTGTATTTTGAATCGGACCTGGAACTTCAAGTTGGTGAGAAAATTTTTATCGGTATAGATAGCTCGCCATATGTCGAGGAACCCAGTGTGTACGAATGTTACCACGCGGTAATCAGGTGGCGTAAAGATCTTGATGTGTCAGGGTACAAATACGGTTACGGAGTTGAGTATTATGATCCTGCTCGAGCCAAGGCTGCAGAAACAGATGAAACCGGTCCTTCGACAGCTCGCCCGGCGGAGCAGGGGGTTAAGGTGACAAAAGACAAACGGAAGCATCCAAGACTGCCGACATCCAAAACCGTTAATTGTTTTTCCAAAAATCGAATATTTAAAGGCCGAATTACCAACATAGCTCGCAGCGGTGCTTTTATCGAAACCATAGAGCAATTTCAAGTGGGCGATAAATTTGCGATCGCCCTTCCTTTTGCAAATAAAGATAGAGGGGCCATGGTCAAAGCGGTGGTCGCCTGGAAGAATGAAAAAGGAATCGGCGTAAAGTTTAAAAGGCTGAAAAAGTAAAAAGGCTGATATGGCTGTCAACTGCCGGCCTCTGATTCACCCGGATCATTTTTATTCTGCATTTTTCCGAGCCCTATTCCCTCTGCCCTATCCTGAACATTTCATAGCAATGATTTCTTTACCGGCAAACGGGCTTAACGGGCCCAACCGGTAAATCATCAAATGCATTTTTTATGCAGTTGATGTGGGTTTTTTTATGCCAAATTTCTTTATTCTGGCGCTTAGCGTGGTCGGCTTGATTCCCAGCAGCCGGGCGGCACCGTCATTGCCGTAAATTTTCCAGTTGCTCTTGCGCATGGCGGCGACGATATTCTCCCTTTCTCTTTTTCTCATCTCGGCGTCCGGAACAACTTCCGGTCCGTCACCGGTATCACCGGCCGTTGGAAAATTTATGCCGAGGTTTTCATTGCCTGCAGCCCCGGGTAAATCGATCCGGAGAGCGCCACACCGGGAAACAATGACAGCGCGCTCAATGATATTCTGCAATTCACGGACATTACCCGGCCATTCATAGCGCTGCAATTCCATCAGGTTGGCCTGAGTCAACCGCGGCGTAGCACAGTTCATTTTTTTTGAAATCTGGCCCAAAAAATGTTCTGCCAGAAGTGGAATGTCCTCCTTGCGGCGCCGCAGTGGAATTACTTCTATCGGAAATACATTCAGCCGGTAATAAAGATCCTGACGGAAACGTTTGTTTTCAACCTCGTCTTTTAAGTCCGTATTGGTAGCGGAAATGATTCGTACGTCGACCTGGCGGGTGGCCTCTTCCCCCACCCGCTCATACTGCCCTTCCTGGAGCACCCGTAATAATTTACTTTGCAGTTCAAGCGGAATTTCACCGACCTCATCAAGCAGCAGGGTGCCGCCGTCGGCCGCTTCAAAGCGGCCGGCGCGATCTCTGGCGGCCCCGGTAAATGCGCCTTTAATATGACCGAAAAATTCGCTTTCATACAGATCCTTTGGAATGGACGCACAATTCACCCTTATCATGGGACGATGCCCGCGAAGGCTTCGTTTGTGAATTTCCCTGGCGACAAGCTCCTTGCCGGTACCGGATTCGCCCAGAATGAGGACGCTCGCATCGGTCGGCGCCACCAGTTCAATCTGTTTCATAATGTTTTGTAATGCCGGTCCCTGCCCGATGATGTCGCCAAAGTGCTGTACTTCATAGAGCTCTTCCTGGAGGTAAACGTTTTCAAGTTCGATCTGCTTTTTTAGTTTTTCAATCTCCTGAAAAGCACGGGCGTTGGCGATGGCGCTGGCGGCGTGATTGGCGATCATGCGCATCCATACAATGCCTTCTTCCAACAGACGGATCCTGGAAAAAATGGCCAGAACCCCCAGTACTTCGCCTTTGTATAAAAGCGGCTGCCCGGCATAGCCTAAAATTCCCTCGCTCTTAGCCCACTGCGGATGCGACAGCCAGTTTGAGTTCTCATCAATATCCACGATCTCATGCGCCTGGCCGGTTTTTGCTATTTCGCCGACCTTGCGGGTACCGATCGGAAACCGCCGAAATTCCCCGTCCACGCGATTCCACTGCTCGCCCTCATGAACGATGGAAGCGCCGGCACTGGCCACCAGGTGTAAACACCGGGTTTGATCCGGACATTCCTCTCGCATCGGACAGCTCGGGCAGATATCCCCCGGCTGAACGAGCCAGATGCGTGCCAGTGCTATATGCGGCCGTGCTGCCAGACGATCCACAATCATACTGAGCAATCTTTTCTGCGATCGCTCCTGGGCAATGTCCAGCAACAGCTCTTTCAACGATCCGAACTCCGGTTTGTAGTCTTTAGCCAGCTCCATAGTTTAAAGTTAAACAAGATTTTGTTAGATGACAACAATATTTTGTTAAACGCAATATATCGTTATGGTTTCGCCGCAATTTTATTGGAATATAGCGCCTAATATCAATAAGTTATAAGTGTTTCAGAATTATGGCACGATGGTTGAATGTAAGTAACTCAACCAGCAATCGACCAAGACCAAAAAGGAAACACCATGGAAAGACTGCGCACAATCGATCCAGGTAATACCACCGGTAAAATCAGAGAGCTCTTTGAATCGATCAATAACCAGTACGGGATGATTCCCAATTTTATGCGAACCATGGCCAATTCGCCTGTAGTTCTGGAATCTTACCTGTGTTTGTCCGGGGCTTTAGGAAAGGGACTGCTGCCGGCCCGGCTGCGGGAACAAATCGCCCTGGTCGTCTCCCAGATCAACAGGAGCGATTATTGCCTCGCGGCCCACTCCGCCATCGGTCGGACGGCCGGGCTCAATGACGAGGAGATCCTGGACAGCCGCAAGGGGGTATCACCGGACAGCAAAGTGGAAGCCGCACTTTCATTTGCACGCCTTGTTATTGAAAAAAAAGGCCGGGTATCGCTTGAAGATATTTCCCGGTTGACCCGTATCGGTTATTCGGAAGGAGAGATCGCCGAAGTGGTGGCGACTGTCGTGCTGAGCATCTTTACGAATTATTTTAACCTGGTGGCAGGCACCGATGTGGATTTTCCTGAAGTTCCGAATCTGTCACCTGGAAGTTACTAACCCGGATAAATCAGCAACAGCGTTATGGAGACTGAGACCATGGAAAAAAACAGTTCCGGTTTTAAAAGGATTGTATGGCTGACCACATTGTTGGTTTTCGGAATGTCCGCTCCGGCATGGGCCAAAAAGCCCATCAATACAAACTGGAGCGGCGTTGCCATTAAAGGTTATGATACGGTGGCCTACTTTACCGAGGGAAAAGCGGTCAAGGGAAAAAAACAATTTGAATACCGGTGGAAAGATGCCAGATGGCGCTTCGCAAATGACCGGCACCTGGAAATGTTTAAAGCCGATCCGGAAAAATACGCACCCCGCTACGGGGGGTACTGAGCTTACGCTGTTGCGATGGGGACCACCGCAAATATCGACCCGGTAAACGGCTGGAAAATAGTCGACGGAAAACTCTACCTGAACTACAGCCGGAAAATCCAACAAAAATGGGTAAAAGATATCCCGGGTTATATTGAAAAAGCGGATCAAAACTGGCCGGGAGTCCTTGAGTAAAGCAT
>DAOVBC010000052.1 GCA_030670715.1 Deltaproteobacteria bacterium
ATGTTGTTGCCGACGCGTACAATAATAAGTTTTGAAACGTTATCCAGCATTTTATTGCCTACCATTGCAAAACAGTGTATCTGAACCGTTCTTTGTAATGACCGCCGGCATCCGGGATCTGCAGGGACTTAATATTCCCGACCCACCCCGAAGGCCTATCCAATTGCATTTTATCTTAACGATTGTACTTAATTATAACAGCATCGCCGCTTCAGGTCAAATTTTCAATGCCGAAATATGAACCGGTGACACGCCGGGGTTGGCCGGATGCGTTGATTTCCGCAACGGGTTAGGCTCAGCTTCGATTTTTGAGTGCATAATAATTCATAGGGAATCCGATTGTCGCTTATGGAACCAAATTCCACCGTAAATCATGATGAAATTTTTCCCACTTGACAAGTTGGTTATCGATTTTTTATAAACTTTTGTTAAAACTGTAAATCCGTAGCCTGTTTGGTGGGTTGGTATTATCTCATTTGTTCCGGGCAGCGTGCTGATTATTAATGCTAGTGCCGAAAGCATTGCATAACTCTGTTTGCGTCTGTTACAAATCGTGAGAGATAAAATCAGAATAAAGACAGCTATAGGGGAAAAAGATGACTGATTCTGACGGAGCGGCTATAATGGCCGGCGGCAAACTGCACGACCAAAACCGGGACCCCGCAGTGCCTGAACCGCAAATAAATGATATGCCGCTGTTTGACAAAGTAAAAAAGTTCGCAAAGATACTCAATCTTGTGCCTCCGGATATCTATCCCTATTTCCGACCGATTTCCTCGGCCCAGGATACGGAGGTGATAATCGATGGCCAAAAGGTTCTGATGCTTGGTTCCAACAGTTACATGGGGCTCACCAATCATCCGGAGATCAAAGAGGCGGTCCACACGGCGGTGCAAAAATACGGGTCCGGTTGCGCCGGCTCGCGTTTTCTCAACGGTACGCTGGACATTCACCTGGAACTGGAGGAAGAACTGGCCCTATTTGTCGGTAAGGAAGCCGTGCTGCTCTATTCCACCGGGTTTCAGGCAAATTTCGGTACGATCGGCTGCATGGTGGGTCGAGGTGAATACGTCATTGCAGACAAGGATGACCATGCCAGTATCGTTGACGGCTGCCTTCTGTCTTTCGGCAAATTTGTACGGTTTGATCACAATAATATGGCCAGCCTCGAAAAACGGCTCAAGAACCTTGATCCGGATTGCGGCAAGTTAATTGTTGTGGACGGTGTTTTCAGCATGGGGGGCGACATCACACCGCTTCCGGAGCTTGTCGCCCTGGCCGAGAAATACCCGGCGGCGGTCATGGTAGACGACGCCCACGGCATCGGTGTGCTGGGCAAGAATGGATCCGGAACCAGCAATCATTTCGGGCTAACCGACCGCGTGCACATTATCATGGGTACCTTCAGCAAATCCCTCGCCTCCCTGGGCGGGTTCATCGCCTCTGATGCCGCCACCATCTCATTTCTCAAGCACAACTCCCGGAGCCTCATATTCAGCGCCAGCATTACACCGGCCAATGCTGCGGCCGTTTTTGCGGCCCTGAAAATCATACAGCGCGAACCCGAACGCATTGAACGCCTGTGGCAAAATACACGCATGATGAGAGACGGACTGCAAACATTGGGATTTGAGACGGGAAGCAGTGAGACACCCATTATTCCGGTCTATTGTTTTGATAATAATAAGGCGTTTATTATTACCATGAGGCTGCAGGAGGAGGGCGTTTTTGTTAACCCGGTGGTTTCTCCCGCTGTGCCCCCCAACCAGGCGATTATCCGCGTCAGTCTGATGGCCACACATACCGAGGATCAGATCAGCTTTGGCCTTGACAAAATCGCCAAAGTCGGCAGAGAGTTCGGTCTCATATAAAAATGGGGAGCACCCAGCAATGCAAGTTACCGTTGAGCCGGTGACCACATCCGGCGACATGAAGGCGTTTATCCGCTTTCCCCTCAAGCTTTATCGGACAGATCCCTTTTTTGTTCCCCACCTGCTATGGGAACGTAAAAAATTTTTCAACCCTTCCAACCCGCTTTTCGACTACACGAACGTCACCTATTATCTGGCCCGCGACGGAAACGGGCAGGTGGTGGGGCGGGTGACCGCCCACGTCAACCAGCGCCACAATGAAATTGCCGGGGAAAAGACCGGCTTTTTCGGTTTTTTTGAGTGCGTCGAGGAGTTCGAAGTCGCCCGGGCACTGATGTCGGCCGCGGAAAACCGGCTGAAAGAAAAGGGAATGACCATCATCCGCGGTCCGTTTAATTTTTCCACCAATGAAGAATGCGGCTTCCTGGCACGGGGCTTTGATCGTTCTCCGGTCTTCATGATGCCCTACAATCCCCCGTACTATCTGGATATGATCAGCCGTCTCGGATACAGTCCGGCTAAAGATTTACTGGCCTACGAATACACGTACCCGGGGCAAATTCCCGAGCATCTTGTAAAATTCAGCCGCCGCATTGAACAGCGGACCGGTGTAACCATCCGGCCGATGAGCCGCAAAAATTTCGAGTCGGATGTTGCTGCCGCCTTTCAAATCTACAATGCAGCCTGGGAAAGAAACTGGGGTTTTGTGCCGGTTACCGAGGATGAATTCCAGTTCGTCGCTTCAGATTTTAAGGCAATTATCGATCCGGCAATAGCGCTGATAGCGGAAAAAGACAATCGCCCGGTGGCTTTTTCTTTGGCCCTGCCGGACTATAATGTGTTGTTTAAAAAAATGAAGGGCCGGCTTTTTCCGTTCGGCTTCTTCCATTTTCTATTCGGTCGACGAATGATCCGACATATCCGTGTTTTGCTGCTGGGAGTGCTGCGTGAGTACCGGCGCAGCGGCATCGATGTCCTGCTCTATTACACCACCTTTAAAAATGGTCTTGCCAAAGGTTATCAGAGCTGCGAGATGTCCTGGATTCTTGAAGACAACACCCTCATGCGCAGAGCCCTGGAAAGAATGGGGGCGACCGCCGGAAAGGTTTACCGGATCTACGAAAAGGCAATATGAAGGTATTTTTAACGGGTGCAAACGGCTTCGTGGGCAGCCATATCCTTGAAATTCTGCTCGAAATGAAGGCCGACCTGGTGCTGTTGCTGCGGTCCACAAGTGATACCCGTTTTATCACCGGGTCCCTGCCCGGCGTTAACATCCACCACGGTTCACTGGATGATCCGGATATTCTGGAAACCGCTATGCGCGGCGTAGATGCCGTAATTCATTGTGCCGGAAAAACCAAGGCTCTGAAGGTTGCCCAGTATGATGCGGTCAATTACCACGGGACACGAAACGTTGTATCCGCCGCCAATGCCCACCGTAACTCGATAAAACACCTGATACACATATCCAGCCTTGCGGTGAGCGGACCGGGGGACCTGCAGCGGCCCGCCCGTGAAACGGAACCGCCCCGTCCGGTGTCGGCGTACGGCCGGAGTAAACAGCGCGGCGAGGAAGCCGTGGTAAGTGAAAGCCGGGTGCCCTGGACGGTTCTGCGCCCGGCAGCTGTTTACGGCCCGCGAGACGCCGATTTTTTCAATGTTTTCCGTCTCATGAAAAAGCGCATCATGCCCGTGATTGGGGGCGGGAAACGGCCTCTCAGCCTGGTTTACGTCCGTGACGTGGCAAGATCGGTCCGCTACTGTCTTGGCCGGGAAGAAGCCATCGGCAAGGTCTACCACGTGGCAGCCGACCCGCCCTCTTCGGATGAGGCGCTGTCGCAGGAAATCGCCGGACAGATGGGGATTCGACCGTTGCGCCTGATTCTGCCCGCTTCCGCTCTGTATCCCCTTTGCCTGGTTCAGGAGGCATTATCACAGCTGACCGGTCGTCCAAGCATCCTCAGCCGCCAAAAAGTGGCTGAACTGCGTGCGCCCGGCTGGGTCTGCGCCACAGATCAGATCCGTCGCGACCTGAATTTTGAGGCCGCAACTTCCCTGGAGGATGGGGTGGGACGGACCCTCGCTTGGTATCGCAGCCGGGGGTGGCTGTAACGATGATGACGACCCTTCAAAATTCCTCTCTCCGGGTTTCCGGCTGGCTGAAATCGAGCGATTATAGATTTATTGACTACGCCACCCAATTATACTTGGCTGCGGTGGGGCTTCTGATCCTCATTTTCCATAATGCGCATGTCAGTTACTGGTACCTCCTGATAGCCGGCCATGCCGCTGTCATGGTCGCGGTGCACAGCCTCATCCGTATGCACACGGCTTTTCCGAACATCCGGGTCTTGGCGTTTCTGCGATTCTTCTATCCCATTCTGCTGTATGCTTTTTTCTACGAAGAGAGCAAAATCCTGAATCTTATGTTCGTAGACGGCTACCTGGACAAATTTTTTATACAGCTGGAGGAACGCCTGTTTGGATTTCAGCCCAGCGTTCGCTTCATGGAAGCGCTGCCGTATCTTGCCGCCAGCGAATTTTTTTACATGTCGTATTTTTCCTACTACATCATGATTTCCGGCGTTGGTCTGGCGCTTTACCTTCAAAACAAGGAGCGGTTCTTTCACTATATTTCCATTATGTCCGTCACCTTTTACCTTTGTTACCTGACATACATTTTCCTGCCGGTTATCGGTCCTCTGGTGTTTAACATGCCCGTAGAGGCATTTCCGGACCAGGCGAGCCTGCCATACTATCCGCTGGAATTCCCGCAGCATCTGACCTCCGGGCCCTTTTTTCAGATCATGAAGCTGATCTACCATTACTTCGAAAGCCACGGGGCGGCTTTTCCAAGCAGCCATGTGGCCGTCGCGTTGTGTACCCTTTATTTTTCATGGCTTTACCTGCCCCGCATCCGCTACCTGCATCTTGGCGCTGTCATATTGCTGTGCCTGTCAACCGTTTACTGCCGGTATCATTATGTGGTGGATGTGTTTGCCGGTGTTGCCGCCGCCGCATTGATGTTACCGCTGGGGGAGTATCTCTACCGCCGGATACGGTAGTATCGTGTCTTTTATGTAGTTTACAAAACTCGGATTGGTTTAATTGATCTTCCTATTCCAAGGAACAGCCAACTAAAATCCAAATAACAAAACTCAAATTCCAAACAAATCTCAAAATACAATGACGCAAATTCCAAACTTGTTTGAATAATTGGGAATTTGAATTTGGATATTGTTTGTTAATTGTTGCTTGGAATTTTCTCAACCATAACGCCTTTCAGAAAATTTTATGACCGGCCAATTGTTAAACTTATTTCAGGGGCAGTACCCTATCCCACAATTTGGGGCTCTGAAACCACTTCTGAAGCTGGTTTTATGATGCAATAGTCTTCTTTATTGTGGAAATCCGTAGGGGATGGTAATATTACTACTTTCGGGATATAGCCAGTGCGAAAAGGAACTATCCCGGTTACAAACGGTTCTGAGTGATATTCAAAATGCGATCCAGAAATCCGTATCCTGTTAGATGGCGTCAGTACCAGGCAGAATTTAAGAAAGCCGCCCGGCGCAAATATTTCCTCAGAAGGCTGGTGCTCACGGCCTCTCTTGCGGCCTTTATTATCGGGGGGCTGTCACTTTTTTACTTTGTCGGTAGAGGGCTTTCCGGGTCCTCGGAACAGACCGGTCAAACACCTGCGCACCAGAAAAAGCTGAACCATGTTCGAGCGGACAGGTTTTCCAGGCAAGATCTCATGGAATTTCTTTCCAACTCGGTCGGAAATCCTGCCGGGCTGGCCGATCAGCTTGTCTGGGAAAAAGACGGCGCCCGCTTCCGGATAACCACCACCATCGATTCCAACCTTCAGAAATACACGATGCGCCTGCTGCGAAGTTCAATGACGCTGCAGAGCGCCGTTGTGGTTCTCGATCCATACGACGGTCGCGTTCTGACCATGGCCAGTCGCGATAAAAACGGCAACCGGGACAATCTATGCCTTAAAGCGGATTTTCCGGCTGCCAGCCTTTTCAAGATCGTCTCGGCTGCTGCCGCCCTGGAAGCGGCCGGGTATTCACCGGATAAAGCGCTTTTCTTCAACGGGAGCCGGCACACTCTGTATAAATACCAGCTGAGTCATTCCCCGGGACGGTACAGCATGGCAACCACCTTCAGAAAAGCCTTTGCTGTTTCCAACAATTCGATCTTCGGGAAGATCGGCATATATGACCTGGGACAGAAGACCATGGTCGACTATGCAGAAAAATTTCATTTTAACAGGTCGATCTCTTTTGATCTTCCGGTGGAAATAAGCACCATTGAGGTCCCCGGTGATGATTTCGGGCTGGCGGAAATCGCATCCGGATTTAACAAAAAAACGTTACTTTCACCCCTGCATGCCGCACTGCTTGCATCGGTGGTTGTTAACAGGGGGCGCATGCCGAAGCCCTGGCTTGTCAGGACCGTCAGTGAGGAGATGGATGAAATCGTCTATCAAGGGCGCCGCAGCAGTCTGGATTCATCCATAAAAGGTAAAACAGCCGCAGACTTAAAGATGTTGATGCAGGATGCGGTTCGCTATGGCACCGGTCGAACGGCGTTCCGAAAATTGCGACGGCAGAGGACCCTCAAAGGTTTTGATTTGGGCGCCAAAACCGGCACCATTAATGACAGCTTGGACCGATTCAAGTATGATTGGATTATCGCATTTGCTGTAAATTCCGAAGGGTCCGATGGAATATGCATCGGTATTCTAGCGGTTCACGGGAAGTTGCTGGGTACCCGGGCAACCGAACTGGCCCGGGCCATTATTGATTACCATTTCGCATCTTAAGACAGCGCCCTGTATCGGTATCGGCCCGGATCATCGCTGCAACCCATCCTCAAAAATGGATTGTCCTGCATCAGGAGGAGACCGGTGACCTTAAAAAGTGACAAACGGAAAAAGAGGCGATTCGAATACAAAACCGCCATAGCGATTGAAAGTATGGACGGCGGCATTTCTTCGGTAGCCAAAATGTTCAACGTCAGCGAGGACGGGGCCTATTTTGAATCCGACGCCCTGATCTCAACCGGAAATGAAATCCTCATATGGATTGCAAACTCGCCTTTTGCGAGCGATCCCGGTGTGTACGAATCTCACCGGGTTCAAATTGCGTGGCGCAAAGATCTGAGCGATTCTGTATATGCCTATGGTTACGGGGTTAAACATGCCAGACCGCTAGATGCCTTTGAAGAAAGTATTGTCGTTTCGAAATATGACAGGCTGAAAGCGAAAGCCGACGTTTTAAAAAGCCGTCAGGACTCCCGAAACCACCATAGAAAGCCTCTAAACAAGTCGGTATATTTCAGCGCTCAAGAGCAGCATTATAAAGGCCTAGTAAGTAATATCAGCCAGGTCGGAGCCTTTATCGAAACAAAAGATGACTTTTTGACCGGCCAGAGAATCCAGATCGTTGTACCGGATGTCAGGTTTGATAGATGCCTTGTCATAACGGCTGAAATTGTGCGTTCAGACCGGACGGGAGTCGGTTTGAAATTTGTTCACGTTAAAAAAGAAAAAACTGATGAATAATGACGTCTTCAAACGATCAAAGCGAAAATGCCTTTAATGACGCCTGTCGGAAGATTTTGGAGGAGGATCCGGAAGCGATCGGCGTCTCTTTTAAATGGCTGGATTGCGGTTGTTCGCTGATATGTGGTGTGTCTGCAAAAGGTGCCCCGCTCGGTTTGCTGGTTCACGTGTCCGGCCAGCCGAAGAAAAAGGGGCACCGGCCGCCGATTTGCCTGAAATGTAAAAGAGATAGCGGCCTGGACAGAGTCGTGTGGCAGGGGATTCACTGGCCCGGCGATGAAAGTGAATTGCCCGACAAAGAACTCCGGCTGGCCATCGGCAGGATAGTTTTCGGACCGGGTTACTCTGAATAACATTGACATTTTTTCAATCATCATGCTAAGGGGGATTTTATTGAAAAAAACTAGATAGCTTCGGAAAAATCTGGAGGTTACCATGACCCGGAAACTCAAAACCCCAAATCTCAGGTAGAGATGCGGGGTTTTTGTGTTTTTCAGGTGTAAGCACATCACGGGGTTTTGTGAAAAACCGTTCGGATTTTGGTTGCAACAGGAGGATTGAGATGATCAACTCTGAAGGGCAATCACACGGCAGGGATAGAAGGCAGGCCATCAGGCACAGTTGCTTGAAAATGACAGAGTTATTTGTTCAGGGCCACGGATATATGGGATGCATCAAGAATGAGAGTTTTGGCGGCATTTTTATCGAAACCAGTGGATCGTTTTCAGTTGGCCAGCAGGTCTCGGTGGCATATACGTCTGCGGCCGGGTTGGATCAAAAAAAGAACGGTAAAATTGTCGTGATCAACCCTGATGGTGTGGGTGTAAAATTCCACTGGCCGGGGTACAACCGGTAGTGAGAGTGCTTAAAATTTTAACAACAAATTTGATCGCATTGTTACTTTGAAATGACAAAATGAACCCGCCTGTTTTTTGCCTGCGCTGCTTCGCTGGTACCGGAAGCCAGTAGACGCTCTTCTCCGTAACTGACCCGCTCCAGCCGCGATTCATCAACCCCCAGCGTCACCAGGTATTTCTGTGCACTCTGCGCCCGTCTTTCCCCCAGTGCAAGGTTGTATTCGTTCGTACCGCGGTCATCACAATGCCCCTCTATTATGACGCTTATGCCCGGGTTGTCCTTCAGCCACCGGACTTTTCCCTTCAGGATTTGCTGGGCCTGCACCGTGAGCACGGCACTGTCAAATTCAAAATGAATATCCTCATTCTCAAATGCTGCTCTATCAACCGCCGTTCGCGAAAGGGGCGATCGGGCGTCGCGGTCCGACTCCAGGAGGTTACCTTCGCCTATGCCCCCCTGTCGTGCCGGTTCCTCCGACCCGGCCGCATCCGTTCCGGTTTGCTGAGTTTCTGCCCGGCTTGACGGTAATGGTGTGGGCGCCGTGTCTATTTTTTTCTTTGCACACGAGGGGGTTAGTAAAAGGGCGACAATCGTAAGCGACACGAAAAGATATGTCCGATTCATTTTTTTACTCCGTTTGCATTCGATGATTTTACAAATTGGAAAAGGACGACATTATATAATAATGCTTTTCGCGTTATATGCAAACATTGACAGTTTTAGAGGTTTAATTTCAATTAAAAGTATTGTCCTTGAGGCGTTAACAGGATAACCTGCCCTGACGACACAATTGATTCTTCCCGCCATGCGTCAAATCCGTCATTTCTTACCGGGAGGTGCAGCGATGACCCGATTTACACTGTTCCGCCTTAAAAACCGCATGTTTTTTGGAAACTTCCTGGCGAACCTCATCGGGGTTCAGGTGGTGCAGATTGTCGCCCAACGGTCCGTTTCTCCGTACCCCCAGGATATCCAAAACCTGGTCGCGCAGGTTGACATGGTATTTATTCCCCTGGCCTTTTTTACGGTAGCCTTCTTAACGGTGCTTTATGAGCGGCCCATCCGGTACTATCTCAACAGTACCTGGCACCATCGAGAGGTGTCATCTGCGGTCGGACAAACCGCCCGGCGGCGATTGCTCAACGAGCCCTTTGTACTGATAGCGTTTGACCTGTCTGTCTGGTTGTCGGCCGCCATTGTTTACTCCGCAGTTTTTCACCATTCCAACGCCGGACAGATGGTAGTCGGACGGGCTTTCATCCAGACCCTTCTGGTGGGCCTGATAACGGCGATTTCTGCCTTTTTCGTGCTGGAACGCGCCCTGCAAAAACGGCTGGTCCCGCATTTTTTCCCCGATGGCGGCCTTTACAGAATCCCCCGCACCTTGCGTATCCGCATCGGAACACGACTGGCGGCGCTGCTGTTTGCCTGTAATCTGATACCCTTCATCGCCTTTCTGTCTATTCTAAGCGGCTCCTATCGCACCGGCATGGAACCGGCTCAGTTAGTGGATCTTTTACGCCCGGCTATTCTCACCAACTCAATCATATTCATAGCCGTTGGGTTGCTTGTCACCGTCCTGGTCAGCAGTAACCTGACAAGGCCCTTTGATGAAATCATTCAGGTCCTGAAAAGTGTGCGCAACGGCCGCCTGGACCGGAAAGTCCGGGTGACGTCAAATGATGAGATCGGCTATACGGGTGATGTTATTAATGACATGACCGAGGGACTGAAGGAAAGAGAAAAAATGCGCCAGTCCCTGGAGTTGGCCCGGGAGGTGCAGCAGAGCCTTCTCCCCGAATCGCCCCCCCGTATGAAAGGCGTGGATATAGCGGGAAAAAGCATTTATTGCGATCAAACAGGTGGAGACTACTTCGATTATTTTGATTGCGGCCACACCAAAGATGGCCCCATCGGGCTGGTCATCGGTGATGTGTGCGGTCACGGCATACCCTCGGCGTTGCTGATGGCAACCGCAAGGGCCTTTTTGCGTCTACGATCCTTTATGCCGGGCAGTATCGCTCAGATAGTGACCGACGTAAACCGTCAACTGGTACGAGATGTCGAGGATTCGGGGCAATTCATGACGCTGTTCTATATACTTGTTGATCCGGCCGGACACTCGATACGGTGGGTGCGGGCCGGTCACGAACCGGCGATGTTTTATGATCCGCACACAGACAGCTTTAAATTACGTGGCGGCGCAGGGATTGCATTAGGCGTTGATCAAGACTGGGTGTATGAAGAACAACATGCGGGTGACCTGGCGGCCGGACAGGTCATTCTTCTCGGAACCGACGGCATTTGGGAAGCCCGCAATCCAGGCGGAGAGATGTTCGGAAAAAAGCCGCTGTACGATATTATTCGCAGGAAGCATACGGCAGGGGCCGGTGAA
>DAOVBC010000167.1 GCA_030670715.1 Deltaproteobacteria bacterium
ACTTTTAACCACTCAAAAGGTGTTTCCCCGTGAATCCGAAAGACAACAAAAATAATCAGGATATACCGGTGGCCATTATCGGTATGGGTTGCTTTTTCCCGAACTCCCCCGGGTTAAATGAATACTGGCGACTGATTTATCATGGTGAAGATGCCATCACCGAAGTCCCCTCGACCCACTGGTCAGCAGCGGATTATTTCGACGAAGACCCTAAAACGCCGGATCACACCTATTGTAAGCGAGGCGGATTTCTTTCTTCAATAGAGTTCGACCCAACGGAATTCGGCATCCCGCCCAATTCACTCGAAGCCACCGACACCTCTCAGCTTCTGGGGCTGGTGGCGGCTAAAATGGCGCTGAGGGACGCCGGTTACGGCAACGGTGAGTCGTTCAACCGTGACCGAACCAGCGTTATCCTTGGGGTCACCGGCACCCAGGAACTAGTCATCCCGCTGAGCTCAAGACTCGGTTTTCCGAAATGGCGCCGGGCGCTGGATGCGGCCGGTGTTCCGGCTGACACGACCGAAAAGGTCATCCGGAAGATCGCCGGCTCCTACGTTTCGTGGCAGGAAAACTCGTTTCCCGGTCTTCTGGGCAATGTCGTGGCTGGAAGGATCTGCAACCGTCTCGATCTGGGCGGCACAAACTGTGTGGTCGATGCGGCCTGTGCCAGCTCCATGAGTGCCATCCACATGTCTCTTCTGGAACTTTATGCCGGTCGCAGCGATATGGTGGTCACCGGCGGTGTGGATACCTTAAATGACATTTTCATGCACATGTGTTTTTCCAAAACACACATCCTTTCCCCCACGGGTGATGTCAGGCCGTTTTCAAAAGATGCTGATGGTACCGTACTGGGAGAGGGCATCGGTATCCTCGTTTGCAAACGTCTTGAAGATGCCGAAAAGGACGGCGACAAAATCTATGCGGTCATTCGGGGAATCGGATCATCCAGCGACGGCAAATCCCAGAGCATTTATGCCCCCCGTGTGGAGGGGCAGGTAAAGGCACTGAAAACAGCCTATCAGAGGGCCGGTGTTGCGCCCTCATCGGTGACATGTATTGAAACCCACGGGACCGGCACCCAGGTGGGTGACCGGGTCGAATTTAATGCGCTGCGCCGGGTGTTCGGCAATGAGATGTCCAACGGGCATAAATATGCCATCGGTTCGGTTAAATCGATGATCGGCCACACCAAAGCGGCGGCAGGGGCTGCCGGACTTATCAAAACCGCACTTTCCCTTCATCACAAGATCATTCCGCCTACGTTAAAGGCCGAAAATCCGGATCCAAAACTCGATATCGACAAAAGCCCCTTTTACCTCAACCCCCGATCTCGACCCTGGTTTTCCAACGGAAAATCCCCGCGCCGGTCAGGGGTCAGCTCATTCGGGTTCGGCGGCAGTAATTTTCACGTTGTACTGGAGGAATATCAGTCACAAAAAACTGAAATTTCCTGGGACGGTACGGTGGAAATTTTTGCTCTGTCGGCGTCTTCACGCGATGGGCTGAATGAAAAGCTTCAACAATTTAAAACCAGCATCGCAAATGGGCCAACAACATATGACTTTGCAGCAGCGGCGGCGGAAACAAGACGGAATTTTTCCCACCGGGACGCCCACCGCCTGCTGTGGGTTTTCGACCGCAAATCGATACAGGCTCAAAATGGGTACGACCGCCTGGTGCAGGAACTTCGGATTCCAGGCGGCAGTCATACCGGCGGCATCCGGAATCGCGGCAACCTCTTTTACGGCGGACCGCAGAAACCGGGGAAACTCGCCTTTATTTTTCCGGGTCAGGGCAGCCAGTATCCGGGAATGGGACATGATCTGGTTTGCTGTTTTCCGGATGCCTTTAAAGTGCTGCAAACGGCAGAGTCCACCTTCGACGGCACCGAACGGTTGAGCGATTACATCTATCCCGGGCCGTTTCAATCGAACAGGGGAAAAAAGAACCGAACGGAGGCTCTGGCCAGCACTGAAATCGCCCAACCGGCCATCGGAGCCCTGAGCCTTGCCCTGCTGAAAGTCCTTGAAGGTTTCGGTGTCAGGCCGGATGCCACCTGCGGTCATAGTTTTGGCGAACTGACTGCTCTGCAGGCTGCCGGCTGGATGGATGAAGATACCTTTTTTGACATGGCCGTCACCCGCGGTCGTTTGATGGCCGAAGCCGGCGGCGGAAATGGCCATAAAAACGGCGGCATGCTGGCAGTAAAGGCCCCGATTGACGACATCGAAAAAATCATTCGCGAGCATCGGCTTGACGTCGTACTGGCCAGCAAAAACAGCCCGGATCAGGGGGTTGTAGCCGGCAGCCTACCGGCGCTTTCCGGGGCGGAAAAAATCTTTCATCAGAAAGGTTTCAGCGTCGTCTCTTTGCCCGTTTCAGCCGCTTTTCACAGCCCTCTGGTGGACGGCGCCGACAAACCGTTTCGGAGCGCTCTGAAAAAGATAACGTTTTCACCGACAAAAATTCCGGTCTTTTCCAACACCACCGCAAAACCGTATCCGGATGACCCCCAAAAAGCCGGGGAACTGCTCGCCGGGCACCTTCTGAACCCGGTAAATTTTATAGGCGAAGTTGAAAATTTATTCCAGTCCGGTGTTCAGATCTTTGTTGAAGTGGGGCCCAAAAGCGTCTTAACCGGATTGGTGAAATCGATCCTGAAGGGCAAAAATATTCAAGCTATTGCGATGGACCGTTCAGCCGGCCATGGCTCAGGAGTTGCTGATCTTGCCGGAACCCTCTGCCATCTGTCCGCAGCCGGGTATCCCGTAGCACTGAATTGCTGGGAAGACTCCGGCAAAGACGATCGTAAACCGTTGATGCGAATCCCAATTTCAGGCGCGAATTACACAGGCAAAAACAAACAGCCTATCAGTTCACCGGCTGAAAAGGCCAAAGACACGGAAACCGTCCAGCATAAAAGAGAAACAACCCCCTCGCGCAAAGCCCACAAAACGGTTCGCCCGGCGCCGGAACCTTCACCCGCGCCTCAGGCTTACCGGAATGGAACCATTGAAACCATGCAAAAAGAAAAACAAAATCAGAGCCGCCCGGATATGATCAGCCAGGCGTTGGAAACGGTCCGGCAGGGCCTGCAGTCAATGCAATCGCTTCAAAAACAGACGGCCGAAGCACATCAGAAGTTTCTGGAAACCCAGAAAGAGGCCAGCCGGACTCTGCAGATGATGATGGAAAGTACCCGGCAGCTGGCGGAGGTGACACTGGGGCACACGCCGAACCCTCTCCGGACGGATATAAACGAAGACATACGGCCTGCTGAAAAACCGGCTGCGCCGCAAAAGAGCGCACCGGCAACTGTCGACACTGCCCGGAAAGAAGCAGTTTCTGCTCTGCAGGTGGATGCACATGCACAGAAGGACTTCGCTGAAATAGCCCCGGAAACCCCTGCCATTCAGCAACCCGGCCATGAGCAACAAGCCGCTTTCAGCAACCGGCACGAGCTGAAGCGAACCATGCTGGAAGTGGTCAGTGACCTGACAGGTTATCCGCCGGAGATGATCAATCTGGATATGGATATTGAGGCCGACCTGGGTATCGACTCGATTAAAAGAGTGGAAATCCTTTCCACCCTGGAAGAAAAAATCCCCAATCTGCCGGGCATTTCGCCGGAGGTTATGGGAAAAATGAAGACCCTGCGGCAGATTTCCGAGCTCTTTACAGACGCCGAACCCGACGCATCCGAGAACCGTATCCGGCCCGAAGCAAATGTCGATGTCGTCAGTTCTGATTCTTCTCCGACAGGTCACCAAGGCCAGGGGCTGGAAGCAAATTTGCTGGCCGTTGTCAGCGAACTGACGGGATATCCGGTCGACATGATCGGACTGGATATGGACATCGAAGCTGACCTGGGAGTCGACTCCATAAAAAGAGTGGAAATACTGTCGTTCCTTGAGGAGAAAATGCCGGATCTGCCGTCTGTCTCGCCGGAAATTATGGGCAGCCTGAAAACATTGGGACAGATTGCCGATTTGCTCCGCAACGGGGCCGGCTCCCATGAATCGGCGCCAAAGGTTCTTTCAATCGATGCATCGCATCTTTCAAAAGAAAATGACCGGGGTTGCAAAAACACTGCCGCCGAAACCTGTCAACGGTCGAACCGGCTGGAGAGAAAAGTGGTAAGGGTTGTGGAAAAACCGTTGAACCGCTCTGGAAGAATTTCTCTGCCGCCCGTCAAAAAATGTTTTATTACGGACGATAAAACCGGTTTATCTGAAGCCATCGCTGATGAACTGGCCTCAAACGGCATCAATACCGTACTGATTTCTGCGGATATTTTAAGCTATAAAGAAGCGTTGGAGCCGGCTGCCGGGCTTGTCATCGTCCAGAATGCCGATCACCTGGTTCGGAGCGCTGATCTGAAAGAAGCGTTTCGACTGACCCGACACGTCGGCAGGTCCCTGCTGGAATCTGCTTCTGAGGACGGGGCATTCTTCGGGACGGTTTCACGACTGGACGGTGCATTCGGATTCTACGGCCTCGGGGTTCAAAATCCGATGCAGGGTGCATTGGCCGGTCTGGTGAAAACGGCCGACATCGAATGGGAAGCGGTCCGGTGCCGCGCCATCGATGTGGCACCCTCCTGGCAGGACAATCCCGCCATTGCCAGAGCGGTTGTCGCCGAACTGCTGAATTCGGACCCGGCTGGCCCGGTTGAAATCGGACTGGCAGCGGATAAAAGATGCGTCCTGGAGCTTGCATCCGAACCTCACACCGGCACCGGACGAACACCGGACGGGCTGCATGCCGGAGATGTCGTGGTCATTTCAGGCGGCGCCAGGGGCGTTACGGCCGCTGCCGCCTGCGCCCTTGCCTCAACAGCGCACCCGACCCTTGTTCTTCTGGGGAGATCGCCCTCTCCGGCGCAGGAACCTTCATGGCTCAAACCGCATGAGGATGACGCGGCCATGAAGAAAGCAATCCTGGAAAACGAATTCGGCGGGAAAAAGACTTCACCGCAGCAGCTGCAAGCGGCTTATAAAAAGCACAGGGCCAATCGGGAAATCTTAAATACGCTGAAAAATATTGAAAGCGCCGGTGCCACAGCAGCCTACCATTCGGCAGACGTGCGTGATGCCGATACGGTCAGCAGGGTACTTGCAGACGTTCGTAAACAGTTCGGCCCCATCAAGGCAATCATCCACGGCGCCGGCGTGCTCGAAGACCGCCTGATACTGGATAAGAAGATGGCGCAATTCGAAAAGGTTTTCGACACCAAGGTCGACGGGCTAAACGCCCTGCTCAAGGCCACCGGACAGGATCCACTGCAATACCTTGTGGTTTTCTCTTCCGTAACGGCACGTCTGGGAAACAAAGGTCAGGCGGACTATGCAATGGCCAACGAGGCCTTGAACAAAATGGCGCAGCAGCTCGCAACCCGCCGGCCTGAAACCAGGGTTGTCGCAATCAACTGGGGCCCATGGGACGGCGGCATGGTTACACCGGCCTTAAAGAAAGAATTTGAGCGAAACGGCATCGCGTTAATCCAGCAGGACCAGGGAGTCGGGTATCTGCTGGATGAAATGATGGTTACAAATCGCCGGCATGCCGAAGTCGTGATCGGCAGTGGTTTAAATCCTGAAGCCGAAACCCGATCACATTGTTCAAAAAACGATCGCACTACCGGCAAAGCGCCGGAGGGGCCGTTACCCGGCAATGGCTTTACGTTGACATTCAAACGTGAGATTGATGTTCAGCGTTACCCGATTTTGCGCTCCCACGTTCTGGACGGCAAACCGGTAGTGCCGCTGGCCCTGATGGCCGAATGGTTCGGTCACGGCGCTCTGCATGAGAATCCCGGCCTTCACCTGCACGGCCTTAAT
>DAOVBC010000125.1 GCA_030670715.1 Deltaproteobacteria bacterium
GACCCCGAATGCGACCCTGGCGCCCGATAATACTCAGCGGGCGGACACCGTCCGGGACTTCGATGATCAACTGCACTTTCCTGGCCACCACGCTGAGCACATCCCCCAGTTCAGCAGCAAATATTCGCGGCAGGTCATAACTCGATTCAACGAAATAACTGTTTCCATCACTGTTCTGGGCCAGCCGGGTCATTAAATCCTCGTTGTAATCTGTGCCGACCCCCACAGTTGTTACCGATATGTTCTCCTTTATCAATGCGGTCCCCAGGCGTCCCAGGTCCTCCGGGGTCCTCGGACCAACATTGGCCAATCCGTCCGATAACAGTATGATGCGATGGACATAGTGATAGCCCAGGTTTTTACGCACCTCTGCAGCTCCCTGGCTGACACCTCCGAAAAGGGCCGTGTTTCCGCCGGAACGGATTTCTCTGATCCGTGCTTCAATCCATTCCATGTTTCCGGCACTCTGAGCTGGAACAATCGTGCGGACATTGTGGTCATAAACCACCAGGGAAAAGACGTCCCGCGGACCCAGCCGCCGTAGTGCTTCGATGGCCGCCTCTTTAGCTTTTTTTAGTTTTTCCCCTGCCATGGAACCGGAACGATCCAGCACGATGGCCAGATTTACAGCCGGTCTTTCCTTATTCTGAGGCGGTGGCGGCGCATCGAGGGTTACTTTTACGACGGCTCTCTGGGATCCGTTTGCCGGCAGGACCTTGCGGTCTATTTCCACCCTGCAGTTGACTTTTGAATCTGTAATACCTGCAAACGCCGTAGAAATGAGATAAAATCCACCCAATATCACCCCAAGAACTGCGATGAAGATCTGCAGCTGTTTCACTCGCCTTGTTTTCGGTTTTTTAGTCACTTTGTCCTCCTTTCGTTTTTGAATTCAAAATGTTTCCATCGATTACTAAAAGGGCAAATTGGACACAGATGAACGCAGATCACACAGATATTATGAAAAAAAATAAGAATAAAAATTCGTGTTTATTTGTGAAAATCCGTGTCCTAAAAGAATTTTCCGTAACCGACTTGCTTCATATTAAACCAATATCGGAAACAAAAGTCGTCAACCACCTGTAAAAAAAATGTAAAAAATATGTAAACAATGATAAAATACATTTGTTAAGGAATCTTGGGAAAAAAGGAGCTATCTAATGAAAAACATACTGGTCACCGGGGGGGCAGGCTACATCGGATCTCACTGCTGTAAAGAACTGGCTCAAAAAGGATATCACCCGGTTACGGTGGACAATCTTGTTTATGGGCATAAAAAAAATGTGAAGTGGGGAGATTTTTCCCAGGGCCACGTCGGTGACCGCAAGGTGGTGGAAAAGATTTTCGACAAATATGACATTGAGGCGGTCATGCACTTTGCCGCTTATGCTTACGTCGGTGAATCCGTGACAGATCCACGAAAATACTACCATAACAATCTGTGCGGAACCATCGACCTTCTGCACTGTATGCTGGATTGTGGCATAAATAAAATTATATTTTCTTCAACATGTGCCACTTACGGTCTTCCGCAGCGAATTCCCATAGATGAAACCCATCCTCGAAAGCCGATTAGCCCCTACGGCAAATCCAAGTTTATGATCGAAGAAATTCTTAAAGATTATGACAATGCGTACGGAATGCGGTTTATCAGTTTGAGATACTTTAATGCCGCCGGGGCCGACCCGGATGGGGAGCTTGGCGAAGAACACAATCCTGAAACCCACCTGATTCCATTGATCCTTAAGGTTGCCGGGGGACACTCGAAAAACCTTCACGTGTTCGGCAGTGACTACGAGACACAAGACGGGTCGTGCATCCGGGATTATATCCACGTTACGGACCTGGCCCGAGCCCATATACTGGCATTGGAAAATCTGCTGGATGGCGGCTTAAGCGACTTTATCAATCTGGGTACCGGAAAGGGATCTTCAGTTCTTAACATCATCAAGATTGCCTCCCGGGTGACGGGCCGCAATGTACCTTACGTGGTAACCGCAAGGCGACCGGGAGATCCGGCAGTGCTGATCGCTTCCAACACCAAAGCCGGACAGGTCCTCGGCTGGCAGCCTGAATATACCGATATAGAAGACATCATCCGCACCGCCTGGAACTGGCACAAAAACAGTTAACCCGGATACCTCTTACCCGATTTTAAAAAATATATTTGAGAATGCGCCAAAATGCCTGGCCGGTCAATCCGTTACTTCGGAACTACGATACCCAGAATTGATATTTAGCCTATTCGTTTGCTGTGTAACCAATAGAGATGCGAGAAAAAGAATTGACACACTTTTATGTCTATGTTAGAGTAGTTTATCTACTCATTTAAGAACCATAACTCCAACTCCGTACCTTTTGACCTCTGATTTCTAATCTCAGTATGCTCAATTTTATCAAACGCAAATACACCAGCTTGGTTTCAGATACCCGGTTCTCAGAGATCTTCACCGGTTCGGTCTGGGCACTTTCAGCCCAGATGCTCGCAACGGGCTTGGGACTTATCTCCAGTATCTTAATTGCCCGATTTTATGGTGCGGAGGTGCTGGGAATCGTAGCTGTCATCAACTCCTTTCTCATACTGGCCACTATCTTCACCGTCCTGGGTACCGACATATCCATCCTGCGACTGATTCCGGAGCATATAGCCAAATACTCGCTGACATCCGCATTTAAGGTATACCGAAAGGTCCAGTATATGGTAATTGGTATTTCTTTGGCTGCCAGCGCATTGTTTTTTTGGGGCGCTAACATAATAGCGGACCAGGTGTTTTCCAAGCCGCATCTGTCATATTATTTTGCTCTAGCTTCCGTATTTGTGATCTTCAAGTCTTTAATGCTTTTTAATACTCAAGCCGTAAGGGGTTTACGACTTGTTCGGATGTTTGCCTTCATGTTAGTTTTGCCTCAGAGCTTTAATCTCCTTTTTTTGATCGCCATAGGGTTTTTCTGGCCTGATAAGGAAGTACCAGTTTATGCCCTGCTCAGTGGGTTTGCAATGACTGGAATTGCAGGCTGGCTCATAATGAAATATGCTTTTAAAAAAAAGTTGCACCCTGATGATTCGGTTCAACACGTGCCCACTTGGGACATCCTTAGAATTTCCCTGCCAATGCTTTTGACCGCTACAATGGCTTTTATCATTGGTCAGACAGGAGTTATCATGATAGGCATGTTTCGGTCTGAGACGGAGTTGGGTTATTATGCCGTTGCCGTCAAGCTGTCTGCATTGACCACATTTGTGCTCCAAGCTGTTAATTCCATGGCCGGGCCAAAATTTTCCGAACTCTTTCACTCGGATAAAATTGACGATCTTTTCCAAGTGGCTAAAAAGTCAGCAAAACTGATTTTTTGGGCCACTACGCCGATATTTATCGTCTTTCTTGTGTTGGGAAAACCTATCCTCAGTATCGTTTTTGGTAGAGAGTTTGGCGTGGTCTACCCGGCATTGGTGTTTTTGGTTATGGGACAGTTTGTAAACACTATCGCCGGTTCGACTGGGATGTTTATGAACATGACTGGAAATCAGAGTGTCTACAGAAACATAATGATCATTGCCGCGGCACTTAACATTACTCTTAATATGTTTCTTATCCCGGATCTTGGTTTCAATGGAGCGGCAATAGCTGCTATGATAAGTTTATGTTTTTGGAATATTGTAACGCTTTTGTATATAAAACTGAAATATAACAAAACGCCGGGGTATTTCCCCCTGTATGCACATCACTTTTCATTGGAAATTTTCCATTTACGGAAAAAAAGAAATTGATAAATATATGTATTTTTTTAACTGCTCCGTTCCGGTTATAGGCCGTTACAGAGAAAATTGAGGATATGCGAAAAGTCAATTTGTTTATAGTAGGCGCGGCCCGGTGTGGGACTACCTCTTTGTGGCGTGCGCTTAACCGACATGATGAGGTCTGCATGCCAAGAGAACTGATGTTTAAAGAACCAGCCTTTTTTTCAGATCTAAAACGGAATATGAACTACCGGCAGTACATCAGCCTATTTCAGGAGGCAACCCCAGAGCGGCGAATCATTGGGGATGCTTCTACTGCCTATTTGACTGATGTATCCGCTGCAGAAAGTATTTTCAAGTATAATCCCGATGCAAAAATAGTAATTTCGTTGAGAAACCCCGCAGATAGAGCTTTTTCGTTATACAACTGGATGGTTCAGGAAGGCTATGAGTATTGCGGCAGCTTTGAATCGGCTCTTGCGATGGAGACCCGGCGAATGAAAAAAAAAATCCCCAATTTCTTCGAGCCGGAATACTACTGGAATTTCATGTACTACCATAGCGGATGCTATGCGGACCAGGTCAAACGGTTTTTGGTGCGTTTCAAAGACAACGTTCACATAATTAATTTCAGGTCATTTGTTACGGATACGGAAACCGAATTAGAGCGATTGTGCAGTTTTCTTGGTATTAAAAAAATCAGGCCCGAGCAGCGAAAGTTGAATCCTTCACTTCGCATCAACTACCCGAAAGTGCAATTCTTTATCAGGAAAATAATCAATGTGCGCACCTATCTGATGACCCTTTGTTTCCATTCACCACCGGTGGATAAGGTCAGCCGGGACCGTATGCTCAGGTTAATAAAAAAGTCTGACGCGGTGACTGTGATCAGTCGGGAAACCCGAGCACGACTTCTCTGTCGATACGAGTCAGGCATCCGGACACTCAACCGTCTTACAGGAATGGATTTTTCCGAATGGCTCCAATGATTATTATACCTGCCCCCCCCCCGATCCAATGTGACGTCGGCAAGTGGGGTAGGCGTGATGGACAAAAATGCATCGATGCGTAAGATTATCGCACATATAGCACGGAAAGGCGTCTCGGCGCTGAATGCAGTGATGATCCGGGAATCTGATGTGATGTTGGCATCTTTTCCGAAATCTGGCAACACCTGGATGAGGTTTATCCTGTCGAATATTATCGCCGGGCTTACCGGCATGATGGATCCTATTGATTTTTTCTCAATTCAGTACGTTATCCCGGACATCCACCGGGTGGTGCTGTCCGCGCGGCACCGTTATGTCCCGTTTCCACGGATCGTTAAAACACACTATCTCAGACGCCCAAAATACCGGCAGATTATCTATCTTGTCAGACACCCGGAGAAGGTCATGATTTCATATTATGACTTTCTTCGAACCGTCGGTATCATCTCGGAAATGTCTTTAAGTGGGTTCATCCGGAGTGAGCGTTATGGATTGCCAGCTTGGATTCGCCATGTATCTGACTATGTCGATACTGCTGATCTGGTTATCTCATACGATCGCCTGCAGGCATTTCCGGAGGAAACGATGCAGGATGTAGCTGCCTATTTCAGCCGTGCTCATGGTGTGTCCATCTCCACCCTGTGTATTCGCACCGCTCTGGAAAAATCAAGTATAGACAACATGCGTCGGGCCGAAATGACAAAAGGACGGCCTTATCAACAGGGGGACTACCGGTTCGTTAGGTCAGGGAAGGATCGTCGGGTATTTATGAAGGCGGAAGACAGAGACTACATTGCAACTGCAATTAATAAAAATGATTCCATAAAAAAACTGTTCTCGGAAGCCAAACAGCCCGTCAGATAAACACATTTGAGTGTTTTTCTCGAGGTTATAAAGGTCTCAAGATACCAGTGGATAATTTATTGACCGGCATTATCGCATCCAAAACAAGAATCAAGCTGCTCATGCGTCTTTTTTTAAACCCGTTCACCAAGTCGTATCTGCGGGAACTGGCCAAGGAGTTCAATGTTTCCACCAACGCCGTACGGGAAGAACTCAACCAGCTTACGAAAACAAAATTGCTGAAATCGGAAAAATCCGGACGCCAGGTTCTATATAGTGCCAATACCGACCATGCACTTTTCCCGGAGCTTAAATCGATGGTCAGCAAAGTCATGGGCATTGATCAAGTCGTCGACGGCATCGTCAGCCGCCTAGGGGATTTAGAGCTTGCTTACCTGATTGACGACTATGCAGAAGGAAAAGATACCGGAATCATCGATCTGGTTCTCGTCGGTAATATCGACCACTATCATTTAAACGATCTGAGCAGAAAAACTGAACGATATATTAAGCGGAAAGTTCGTACTTTGGTATTATCTATGGACGAGTTTATAGATTACAAGACTCAGTTACAAAAACGATCGCATATGCTGATTTGGGAAGGAAAAAAAGAAAACCATCGCAATTGGATCCTTCCGTGAAGACCGAACTCTCGAAGCCCTATCGGAATGATATCATCATGCTCAACAAACTGACCAGAATCGATTTTGGTGATTGGATCCCATCTCCATGAAAATTCTTCATGTAAATACGGATGATATGTTTGGTGGTGCAGCCATCGCAGCACATCGTCTACACATGGGGCTGAGAAGGATCGGCATTGATTCGAAGATGGCCGTTCGCTTTAAAGAGAGCGATGAAGATTCGATCCAAGGGCCGTCATCGAATATAGCCAAAAGCCTTTCCCTGCTCACGATCTCCCTAAGTAGCATTCCGAAATACTTGTACCCCAAGCGATCCAATTCTTTTTTTAGTATTCAGTACCTGCCTGATTTATTAATCAAAACGATTGAAAAAAATGACCCCGATCTGATTCACTTGCACTGGATCTGTCGCGGCTATGTAAATCCGAAAACCATTTCAAAAATAAAGCTTCCTGTCGTTTGGACTCTTCATGATATGTGGCCCTTTACCGGGGGTTGCCATTATTCCGGAGGATGTCGCAACTACGAATCGAATTGTGGACACTGCCCGCAGTTAGGCAGTAAAGGTAAATATGATT
>DAOVBC010000126.1 GCA_030670715.1 Deltaproteobacteria bacterium
ACCCAACACAATCAACGCCGCAAACCTATCAAACCGCGAAGGGCTTTTGCCTGACGTCGGCTTTGTGGATGATGGTCGGCACCTTTTTTGGACTGCTCGGTGCCACGGAACTCATGGCACCTGACATCACCAGGAATATCGGCTGGCTCGTATTCGGCAGAGTCCGCCCGATCCACGTTAATATTGTGCTGTTCGGTTTTGTCACCCCGGGTCTGCTGGCGGCGGCATTTTACTACATACCGAAACTGCTGCGCACCGAGCTGTTCAGCGAGAAGCTGGGGGTTGTTACCGTCGTTGCCTGGAACATCGCTCTGGTTGCGGTGGTGATCAGCCTGATGAAGGGCTATACCCAGGGGCGCGAATACGCTGAAATGATCTGGCCGATTGATGTGGCGGTGGTTGTCGTGTTTTTGATGGTCTTTTTCAATTTTATTATGACCGTAAAACAGCGCAAAGAGCCGGTGCTTTATGTGTCCATCTGGTATGCGCTGGCCGCAGTAATTCTTACACCCTGCACGTATGCTCTCGGCAACATTATATGGCGGCCCGACACCGGTGCCCTGGTGGGGATACCGGACGCTATCATCCTCTGGTTCTACGGTCATAATGTGTTTGGTCTGCTGCTCACGCCGCTCGCGGCGGGTGTTACCTATTACGTCATTCCCAGGGCGATCCGGGCACCGCTTTACAGTCACACCCTTTCGCTTATAGGCTTCTGGTCGCTGATTGTTGTCTACACCCATATCGGGACGCACCATCTGCTGCAGGTGCCGGTGCCGACCTGGCTTAAAGTGGTGGCCATAGTGGACAGCATCGCCATGGTTATTCCGGTTATGGCGTTTCTGATCAACATCTGGTACACGGCCCGGGGCAAACTGGGAGAAATTCATGCCGATATCGGCGCCAAGTTTGTTTTTACCGGTACCATCATGTATTTTTTTGTCAGCATTCAGGGATCCATGATGTCTCTTCCCGATGTGCAGCGCGTCACCCATTTCAACAACTGGGTCGTGGCCCACGCCCACATCGGGGTATTGGGTTTTGCCGGAATGATTAGCCTCGGCGGGCTTTACTATGTCCTGCCCAAGGTAACGGGAAAACCCCTTTACAGTCGCTTTCTGGCCGATTTTCAATACTGGCTCGTTTTGATCGTTTCCATCGGATTTACGGTTGTGCTGACCATCGCCGGCCTGATCCAGGGAAATGCCTGGCTGAATGGTGAGACGGTTTACCGGCTGCTGCCGGAAATTCACGTTTACTATGTCACCAGAGCCGCCCTCGGTTTAATGCTCTTTACAGGAGCAGTTCTCGGTTTTTACAATATTTTCAGAACAGTGTTTTTTAACCCCGGAGAAGTTGTCTCATGAAAATGACTCCGATAGCAGTGGTGTTAGGCAGCCTTCTGGTTCTGGCAGCCGTGGTGTTTGTGGCGGTTATTCTGCCCTATGCCGACACCAACAAGACAACACCGTCTGAAATCTATCGCTTGCGATCTGACACAGAGGCCGCGGGTCGATTAATCTATATTCAGAATGGATGTGTGTACTGTCACAGCCAATCGATACGCAAAGTTGACTGGGGCCTTGGAGCGGAAAGAATCGCCCAGGCTGGAGATTACGTGGGTGATCACCCCATTTTGCTGGGATCGGCGCGCACCGGCCCGGATCTTTCCCAGGAAGGCGGGGAGCACCCGGACGACTGGCAGGTCGCCCATTTTGTCAGTCCTCGCTATACGCGGCCGCTGTCCATTATGCCGGCCTTTGAATTTCTGAGTATGGACGGGATCAAATCACTGACAGCCTATGTCCAGAGCCTGGGGCTGAAAGGCGCGGATCGGAGAATGGAGCGCCAGAGATTCTGGAAAGAGGGAAGCGTCAAAGCCTATGAGGCCGGGCCGGACGCCAACGTGAAATGGCTCAATGAAAATGTTCCCCGGGGATGGCGCGCCATTCCCAACCCGTACCCGACCACGGAAGCCGGCCTGGCCAGGGGGCACAAAATATACCAGGATTTCTGCATCGGCTGCCACGGCCCGGTCGGTGACGGCATGGGTCCGGCCCAGCCGTACCTCTATCCACCACCGCTGAATTTTACCATATTAAAAGGCCGGGAAATTTCCGGTGGTATCCTGTATTACCAGATCATGAACGGTATTACCGGAACGGCCATGCCCTATTTCAAGCGGGAGCTGGAATCGGAAAAGATCTGGGACGTCGGCAACTACGTCGCGGTTTATTTCATTAATGACTCGGACGCCAACACCGAACCGAGAGGAATTGATGCCGCCTACGAGCCGTAGGCGGCAAAATGACAAATGCCAAAGATCAAATTTCAAATGAAAACTTAAACTCCAATGACCAAGAAAACCTACGATCTGGAAGAAAGGACGGCAATATTCGGTGAAGAAGTAATTGATTTTGTGAAAGCACTGCCACATGATCGTATTAATAACGAGTTGGCCAAACAAATTGTGTGTTCCGGGACAAGCGTTGGTGCGAATTACATGGAAGCTGACGGTGCTGAGTCGAAAAAAGATTTTAAGCATAAACTATCAATTTGCCGAAAAGAGACGAAAGAAACGAAGCACTGGTTAAGGATGATTGCTCGGGCAAATCCTGACAAAAAAGATATATGTAAAAAACTATGGCAGGAGGCTCAAGAACTGACATTAATCTTTTCTGCAATCCTAAAGTCACCCAGAGAATAGAAGAGAGCTCTTAGCTTCTGAAAAGTGTTTTAGTTTTGTTATTTGAACTTTTTAATTGGATATTCGATAGATGTATTTTCCCTATTTCATCACTTACATCGCCATCGGATTAACCATCAGTATCGTGGTTTTTATCTGGGCCTTGAAAAACGGGCAATTTAGAGATCAGCAACGCGCCCGGTTTCTGCCCCTTGAAGATGATCCGGACCGCTCGACCGGAAGAGCATCCCGGATCAGCCGTTATGAAATCTATGCCCTTTTTTTTCTGGCCTTTGCCGGGCTGGGGGCCAGCGCTGCAGTGCTGATATATTCGTTGTTTTATGCTCCGTGAATAATGACGATTGTTAATAGCTTAATCGTTATTTTTGTGCATTATTTGTAAATAAACAGGGCTAATGACTGGGATTGCGTTTATGGATTAGATACTGGATGCTGGATTCTGGATACTCGGTGAAAAAAGGAAGTTATCCCTATCTTATCGAGTATCGAATATCCAGTATCGAGGATCTTGCCTTCTGTGGCAACAATATTCAATCTTCAATGATACGAGACCTTTGCAAAATGTTCTATTTTGTCCAAGGTCAAGGAAGGCGAAAATTTTAACCACAGGCATACATTGAGTATTCCGAGGATTAAAATTTGAGCTTGACGCAGAGATTGGGCAAAAGAGGACGTTTTGCAAAGGTCTCGATACACCGGCCCTGCCGGATTAGGGTTGAGTCATGCGATTTTTTGAACTGGTAAATTTCCAACACATGATGATGGCTTTGTTTTCCACGCTGATATTTATGATCCTCTTTGGTATCGGGCTGGGATTCTACTATTTCCGCACCAGGAACTCCGAGGAAAGGAAGGAGCGAATCGCCAATCGCTATGCGGAAGGTATTGAGGATAAAAATGCGCCCTTCCCCCTGGCCATGCTGCTGATCATTGTGGGAACCGTCATCTGGTGGTTTTTCTATATCCTCTTACACGGCTTACTGGGAGTAAAAATATAAGATGGACCAGACAGAGCATAAAGAATCAGTGTTATACGCCTGGGTTGTTATTTTTCTTCTTGTGGTCATCATCCTGGCCCAGGGATTTTTTGCGTTTTTCGTTGTGGGGGATAGAGGCCAGCCGGGCTGGGACTACCGCCCGGTAAGAGACGTTCCCGGCGATTCACCGTATGCCGTTTATGAGCCGCTGCCGAATCCCCAACATGTCAAAGGCGCCGAAGGAGAATAGATGAAAAAGATCCTTTTTCTGGCAATCATCGCCGTTATAGCCCTTGTGGCTTACGGGGCGTTGATGTTTTATGACAACACGTTTCCGTTCGGCCGCATGCGCGAAACCCCGGCGGTCCGGCCTTACGAAGAACCACTTTTAATTATGGAGGCAGGGATCGTGCCCTTCGGAGGCGGCGAGGCAACCTATCGGGCGGCGGAAGGTAGAAAAATAAAATCACCTCTGCAGAAAATCGATGCGAATGTTCTGGAGCAGGGGGAAAGGGGATATTTTACTTATTGTGCTCAATGCCATGGCAAATATTATGACGGAAACGGAACGGTCGGTCAGAGCTTTGCCCCGCTTCCGGGAGATTTGAGAAGTAAAAAGGTTCAGGCCCTGTCCGAGGGAGTTATTTTCAAGGAAATCAGTTACGGCATACCGGGCGGGCGCCAGCCCCCCCTGGCAACCACCATAACTATTGAAGATCGCTGGAAAATTATTGCCTATATTAAATCCATGGGAATTCGAGAATAAAAAAGCTAACCACAGAGCTCACAGACCCGCCCGACTCGCCTTGCTCTCATGGCGGGCAGGGGATCACAGAGAACAAAAAAATAAAACCGAAAGCTTTTTATCCCAACAATGTTTATTTGCACTCGATTTATAATTGATAAAAATAAAGGGTATTGCATTACAATCCAACGTCGACATATTTACCTTCCCTTAAAACCTTGCCTTTCAATCAAATTTTATTAAATATCTCTCTGTGAACTTTGTGGTCTCTGTGGTGAAATCCGACATGAAATACACCTCAACAACTTGTGATTTATGCGGCCTCACTCTGCGCTTCGGGAATGCCAGCCTGGAAGCATCCGGGAAGACCTACCATTTTTGCTGTATGGGCTGCCGGCAGGTTTTCCTGATGCTGCTGGAAGCCACGGATTCGGGTGATCCCGCCCAATTCAAAGAGACCGAGCTGTTTAAAAAATGCCGCGAGATGGGGATTATCCCCGGCTCCGATGAAGACCTCCGGCAGCGGGTGTCGTCATCTGCAGACGCTGCTGATTATTCAGTGCCGTCCATTCAACCTGCCGCAGAACACTCTGAATCGGATTCACGGCTTGCCGCGGCAGACAATACCCTTTCGCTGCAGCTTAAACTGAATGATATGTGGTGTCCGGCCTGCGCCTGGGTAATCGACGAAACCCTGAAGAAAAGCCCCGGGGTCGTGGCGTCATCCTGCAATTTTTCCACCGACCGTTTGCACTGTGTGTATGACCCGGTCAAAACGTCTCCGTCACAGATCATCGAGTCGGTCGAAAAACTGGGCTACCGGGTCCATATGCCGGGGGACGAATCCGGAACGGCTGAAAGCCGCAGGGAGGTGATCCGGTTTGCCGTATCGACCTTTCTGACCATGAATGTGATGATGCTTTCATTTGCACTGTATTCGGGGTTCTTCAGTCAGCTATCCCGGGACGCCATCGCCAAGCTCTCCTGGCCTATTTTTTTTATGGCCACCGTGGTGCTGTTTTACGGAGGGCGGAACATTTACAAAAAAGCCTTCACCGGCTTTACCGCCGCCGCTTCCGGCATGGAGGCCTTGATCGCCGTCAGCGCATCCAGTGCATATATCTACAGCACCTATAATTTGCTCAGGGGCAATATTCATCTCTATTTTGACACCGCGGCGATGCTGATCACCCTCGTTCTGCTGGGGAAACTCCTGGAGCGGCGAGCCAAAAACAGTATTCTGGAAGATCTCGAGAATTTTTTTTCCCTCAGGCCCACTAAAGTCAGAATCTGCACCGATAGATATCCCCGGGGCCGTTACATCTCGGCCGAACAGCTTCAAAAAGATGATATCTTCCGGGTAGAAGAGAGCGAGATCGTCCCGGCGGATGGTATTATCATAGAAGGAAGCGGACGGGTTGACGAATCTTCCCTCACCGGCGAGCCTCTGCCGGTGAAAAAGGAGTCGGGCAGTCGGATTCGCAGCGGTACCCGCATCGCCAGGGGTAATTTTAAGGTGAAAGCCGGGGCTGTGGGAGACGATTCGACCCTGGGACAGATGATCCGAATCGTAGAGCAGGCCCTGGGACAAAAAACACCGCTGGAAGGAAGAACCGACCGAATCCTGACATGGTTCGTGCCGCTTATCATTGGCCTGGCAATCGGCACCGGTGTTATCAGCTATGTTATTGGTTTTCCACTGGATCAGGCAATTATACGGGCGGTGACAGTGATGGTGATATCATGTCCCTGTGCCCTGGGTGTGGCGATCCCGCTGGCCCGGGTGGCCGGGATTTCAGTAGCCGGCCGAATCGGAATTCTCGTACGCGATTTTTCGGCTTTTGAACAGGCGCAGCGGGTGGACACCTTTGTATTTGATAAAACCGGCACGATAACCTCGGGGCAGTGGCAACTGCAGGAAATTATCTTACCGGGCGAATATACCCGGCAGCAGATCCTTGCAATGGCAGCTGCACTGGAACAGAATTCAGACCATTATATTGCCCTGGAAATCAGACGACAGGCGAAAAATGATGGTGTATTGCCGGCAGCGATAAGCGAAATCATTGCCGGTGAGAACGGGTTAAGCGGTCGATTCGACAACAAAATGATAAAAATCGGGTCAAAAGGCTTTATCTCAAATGAAATTAACGCGTCTGATCCGACTTTTGACACCGGTGCTCTCGAGTTTGATGCAGAGCCATCCATGGTTTACATGAGCTCCGGCGGAAAGTTGTGTGCGGTGTTTGTCTTCGGCGATACGGTCAGAGAAGGGGCGCACACGACGGTTGAACGCTTAATAACTCTGGGGCACAAGCTTGCCCTTGTTTCAGGGGA
>DAOVBC010000217.1 GCA_030670715.1 Deltaproteobacteria bacterium
CCGGTATTCTAACGTTTTTTTCTACAACCACTTATACCGCAATTCCGTATTTCGGAACATAATTATGGAAAGCGGTATAAAATCAAAATCCGGGCCGGCCGGATGGATTGTTGCAGTTGATACGCTGTGGTTTTATTGCAAATTATCGCGTATTTCCGGTACCATCTCCTTCATCATGCCCTGCAACAGCTCTGTAAGCACTTTACTGTTAACACCCGGAGAAGGTACGGTTGTTTTGGCGAACGTACTGGAAAAGCTTTTGCCGAAAACCTTTTTCCCGTCGGCCTTTACCGCTATTCTCAGGCGCATCGAGGCACTGTAGTCTGACAGAGATTTTTGTTTGACGTATACTTCTTCGATCTCACCGGTGAGCGTATAATCGGTTTCAAATTCATAGTCCTTTTCATGGTATTCCACCCGGCAGCCGCCTTTCGCAAGTTCATCGTACAGGGCCCTGGAAATCCATTCGGATACGGAAGTCTTTCCGAAAAAATGCTTGCCTTCATTGGTTTCGCCGACAGCTGTCCTGTCTCTAGTGTCTTCCAGCGCAACCACCGAAATACTCTTGGAACAGGGTGCCATGTTGATACCCGCAGGCTGGTAACGAAGGTCAACTGCGCTTTTACCGGCACAGCTGATTAAACCAAAAATGCTGATAATCGCAAAAAGACGTAAAATGGTCAGTGCTTTCATTTTCATCCTCCTAAAACGTGTTAAATTTCTGCCTGTAAATACAAAAACATTCGCTTAAACAGTTTAGTCCGGAAATAATAGGTTAGTTTTTTTATTGAAATAGTACTGCATAAATCGGAATTGTCAAACCGATTGAATCATGTACCATACCGTTCCAGCCCAACACAATAATAAGTTAAAAATAATTGATCGGAAGGATTTGAATTTGCTTTACCTTCTGAATTTTTTCCTTAAAGGCACCCGTTTTCTCTGAGGCCTTGCCTAAAACACAAAATTGAACTATTACCTGCCAGAACAAAAAATTCTGATCAACTGGAATGTTATAAGAAAGTTGCTAATGGCAAAAAGGACTGTACCGCTTAAAAGGGCTGCATACGGCGGTGACGGCTGGTCGCCCCGGTTAAAATCCCTGAAAAATGAAATCGGAAATGTCTGGGAGGCATGTGGCATATCAAACGAGTGGGGCCAGTTGAAAGCAGTCTTGCTGCACAGACCCGGGCGGGAGCTGAAATCTTCAAAAAATCCGGATGATGTCCAGATGCTCCAAATACCGGATGTGAACCGAGCGCAGGTCCAGCATGACAGTATCGCTAAAGCTTTCAGGCAGGCCGGTGTTGCGGTGCACTACGTAGACCCGCCGGCAGTAAACCTGCCGAATCAGATGTTTGTGGCCGATCTGATGTTCATGACTCCTGAAGGGGCGATTCTGGCCAGACCGGCATCCACAGTACGGGCCGGTGAAGAACGCTGGGTGGGCCGCCGGCTGGCCGATCTTGGCATTCCGATTCTACGTTCAATCCGGGGGAAAGGCGTTTTCGAAGGCGCCGATGCAGCCTGGCTCAGTCCCCGGACGGTCATCCTCGGCAAAGGCTTGCGCACCAATGCCGAAGGCGCTTTCCAGGTCTCCGCCGCATTGCAGGAAATGGGGGTTGATGTCGTTGAGGTAAACCTGCCAAAAGGCGCCATGCATTTGATGGGGTTGCTGCGGTTTGCAGACCGTGATCTGGCCCTGGCGTGGCCACAGCGACTGACGAATTCGGCTGTGGAAACTCTAAGAAAAACCGGCTATGAGGTGCATTTCATACCCGACGAGGTTGAAGCCACAGAAAGTTCTGCCTTGAACTTTGTTACCCTCGGTCCCCGGCAGATATTGATGCCGTCCGGCAACCCGCTCACGCGCGCCTTTTATGAAAACCTCGGGATCACCTGCTTCACTGTGAAGATCAGTGAACTGGTTAAAGCGGCCGGCGCCATCGGCTGTCTGACGGGAGTATTGGAAAGAGAGACGGGTTGAATTCGAATCAGGGTATTATCGCACGAATACCGGAACTTCTCCTATTGTTATAGAAACTATTTTTCACCAGCGGCACTGCGCAAAAGCTGCAGTACATTTCGCTGCTCTTCCAGCTTTTTCGAAAACTTTGATTCAACTTTTTCAAACTCTTCGTCGGTGATCAAACCCTTGACATAATCGTGACGGATTTTCCGCAGTGACCCTGCCATTTCCTTGAGCTCCGTTTCCATCTTTTGGAGCGCCTCTTTCGGGTCGACGTTTTTTACATCCGTGTCAGCGGCGTCCAGCACATTCGGTCGGTACTCTGTGGCCATTGTTAAACCTCGCAGATTAATATCTGAAAATGGTTATCCTCTTGCTTACGATGCTTTTAATATAATTTCCGGAATTGATTAATCAACACCCCTGTCGATTTAATCCGAAATCTCCCGGGATTTATGCTGACTTGCCTTTTTTATACCGCTTTCCATAATTATGTTCCGAAATACGGAATTGCGGTATAAGTGGTTGTAGAAAAAAACGTTGGAATACCGGAACGTTTTTTTGACAACCACTATAACCGGCGTCGAGAGTTGTCACCTTATATTTTTTATAGCACGGAAATTACGTCTGCCACAACTGTTTCTGCCCTATCCTAGCCCGAACATTTCATGAAAATTTTATGCAAAATGAACCCCTCGAACTCGTGAAATATCCGGGACAGATCGAACACCAGGGAAAACACTCAGAAAAACCCCGTCTTCGGCCGGTTATAGGTCTTGCAGTAATTCGGATATGTAAATATACTTAAATTTGAGCTGACACAGATCTTAATATTAACAGGGTTAATATCAAAAGAGAGAATATCATGATTGAAAAAGTTATCATTATGGGTGCCGCCGGCAGGGATTTCCACAACTTCAACGTCTATTTTAAAGATAACCCCCGGTATGAGGTCGTCGGTTTTACCGCTGCCCAGATACCGGATATCGAAGGACGTCTTTACCCGCCCGAGTTGGCCGGTGGCATGTATCCGGAAGGGATTATCATCTATCCCGAGAAACAACTGGCGGATTTGATTCGGAAACACCGGGTGGACCTGGTTGCATTTTCCTACAGTGATGTTCCCCATGTGGAAGTGATGCACAAAGCCTCCATCGCCATGGCCGAAGGGGCGGATTTTACGCTCATCGGTGCCACCTATACGATGCTCAAGTCGAAAAAGCCGATGATTGCCGTATGTGCGGTGCGAACAGGATGCGGTAAATCTCAAACAACCCGCAAGGTCTGTGAGATAATGAGAAAAAACGGTAAAAAGGTTGTCGCTGTAAGACATCCCATGCCCTATGGCGATCTGCGCCTTCAGGAGGTGCAGCGTTTTTCAGACTACACAGATTTTGAAAAACAGCAATGTACCATCGAGGAAAGAGAAGAGTACGAGCCCCTGGTGGATCAGGGAATCGTCGTCTATGCCGGAATTGATTACGGTAAGATCCTGAAGGCGGCGGAAAAAGAGGCCGATGTCATCGTCTGGGACGGCGGCAATAACGACACGCCGTTTTATGTTCCGGATGTTCATATCGTCCTGTTTGATCCCCACCGTGCCGGACACGAACTGCTCTACTATCCCGGAGAAACCAACATGCTCATGGCGGATATCGCCGTGATAAACAAAGTGGATACGGCGCCGCCGGAAAAAGTCGAACTGGTGCGGCAAAGTATTCGCAGATTCGCATCGAAGGCGAAGACGGTTCTGGCAGAGTCCTCCGTTCTGGTCAGTCGGCCCGATCTGATCACAAATAAACGCGTTTTGATCGTGGAGGACGGCCCCACGTTAACGCACGGTGAGATGCCGTTCGGTGCCGGGGTAGTTGCGGCAAAAATGCACCACGCCGGCAAGATTGTTGATCCACGCCCCCATGCGATCGGTACGATTAAAGAAACGTATCAGCACTATCCGCACATCGAGTCGGTTCTACCGGCCATGGGATACAGCCCGCAGCAAATCCAGGATCTTGAACAGACCATTGCCGGTGCCGACTGCGACCTGGTGCTCTTTGCCACACCGATCCATCTGCCCAGGATCCTTTCCATTGACAAACCGAACCTGCGGGTGCGTTACGAGTACCGGGACCACGGCTCGCCCACTCTCGAGGAAGCGCTGATGGACAAGCTTGCAGATAAGATTTGATAAAATCTATGCACAACAACAAAAAAGAAACGCTGCTGGTGGCTCTGGGGGGCAACGCATTGATCCGCAAAGGCCAGGAAGGCACGGTGGAGCAGCAATTTGAAAACCTGAAAGTGCCCATCATGCAAATCGCAAAGCTCTCCAGAGATTACCGGGTCATCATCACCCACGGAAACGGGCCCCAGGTGGGCAACCTTCTTCTGCAGCAGGAACATTGCAGCAGCGTTCCCCGACTGCCGTTGGAGATCCTGGTGGCTCAAACCCAGGGCCAGATCGGATATATGATTGAATCGACCCTGGACAGTCAGCTCATGGACCTGGGAATTCTATTTAAGCCCATCGTAAGCCTGCTCAGTTATGTGGTTGTGGACGAAAAAGACCCTGCCTTCCAGGAACCCACCAAACCGATCGGTCCAATTTATACGGAAGAAGAAGCCGCAAACCTGATCTATCCGACACGCGAAACCGCCAAAGGATACCGCCGGGTGGTGGTTTCGCCCAGGCCGGTAACGATCGTGGAGAAACGCGAAATAAGAAAATTAATCGGCATGGATTTTATTGTCATCTGTTGCGGCGGCGGTGGCATACCGATAGTACGGGAGGGGCGTTCCTTTTGCGGCGTGGATGCGGTTATCGACAAGGATCTGGCCAGTGCAAAGCTTGCTGAAGAAGTGGGGGTTGACATCTTCCTGATGGCAACCGAT
>DAOVBC010000233.1 GCA_030670715.1 Deltaproteobacteria bacterium
TTACTATGTATTTGCAGAAGGTCGATAACGTGTATGATCTCAGGTGGAATGATGAGGTGCTTTACGGAGACGTACATCACCAGCAGGAAGTAGAGCAAGCAACGTATAATTTTGAAAAGGCCGATATCCCCGTGCTGTTCGACCTGTTCGAAAAGTATGAGGCTGAATCACTGAAACAGATCGAAACCGGCCTTGTTTTACCGGCCTACGAATACTGCCTGAAATGTTCGCATACATTCAACTTGCTCGATGCCCGGGGCGCCATCAGCGTCACGGAGCGGACCGGTTATATCGCCCGTATACGCAACCTGGCGCGGTCGTGTGCAGGGGCCTATTTGAGGCAAAGAGAAGGAATGGGCTTTCCGCTGCTGAGAACTTAGTACATGTATTCGTAATTACGATAACGTATCAGATAACGAAATCATAAATGTTGACCAAAATAGAGCTTCACCACAGAGAACACAGAGATCACAGAGGCAAACAAAATAATTTTTAATTTTTTCTCTGTGTGCTCCGTGGTCTCTGTGGTGAAAAAATAGTAACAAGCATACGTGACCGTATTTACGAATTAGAGCACTTAGGGCTGGATGAACAAGCGGTTTGATATGTCCTATAAAACACATTGAAAAAATTTGATACAAGATGCAAGATACATAAACACAGTCCGTTACGGCACCTTTGAATCTTATAAGATTATGACCATGTAACCTGTATCCTGAATCCTGTATCCGGAATCTGAGGTGATTATGAATAGTATGTTGCTTGAAATTGGAACAGAGGAGATTCCCGCAGGCTATATTCAACCTGCACTGGAGGCACTTTCTTTTACGCTGCTGAAAAAACTGGCGGATGCTCGTATTGAACACGGCGATGCGAAGATTTATGGAACGCCGCGAAAACTGACCGTGAAAATTAATCGTGTCGCATCCAGGCAGAAAACCATAAAAACCCAGATGATTGGCCCGCCTGCAAGAGTCGCTTTCGACGAAAACGGCAACCCCACCATGGCGGCTCAAAAATTTGCTGAAAAGGTCGGGGTTTCCCTGGATAAGCTCGCCACAAAAGAGACCGATAAGGGCTCTTATTTGTTTGTAGAAAAAACGGAAAAGGGGCTGACAACCCGAAACCTTTTAAAAGAGATACTTCCGGCAGCGATTTTATCGACACCGTTTCCGAAAAAAATGAGATGGGCGGATCTGGATGTCGAATTTGCCCGGCCGATTCATACCGTCCTGGCTCTTCTGGGCAAAAGTGTCATCCGGTTTCAGCTGGGCAACTTAAAAAGCGGCCGCTATACGAACGGGCACTACTTCATGTCGCCGGGCAGAATCAAAGTCTCCAACGCCGATGAGTATGTAGAACTGCTCCGTGAGGCCAACGTACTGGTGGATCTGGATGAACGTAAAGAGAAACTCCGTCGCGATATTGAAAGGGTTGCCGAGGAGCTTGACGGCCGGATTCTTCCCGATGAAGAACTGGTGGATATCAACAACAATCTCGTGGAGTATCCCATCGCTGTTGTCGGGAAGTTTGACGAGGAGTTTCTGGAGGTTCCCGACGAGGTGTTGATCAAAACGATGCGGGAGCATCAAAAATACTTTTCGGTGGTCGATCAGAACAACAAACTGATGCCGTGTTTTATTTCCGTTAACAACACCAAGGCAAGAGACATGTCCCTGGTGGCTACGGGACACGAACGGGTTATCCGGGCGCGACTGGCGGACGCCCAGTTCTTTTATCGCGGCGATCTTGAAGTCACCAATGACGAGCGGGTTGAAAAGTTGAAAGGCGTTTTATTTCAGGCCCGGCTGGGAACCATGTATGAAAAAACCGAACGGGTCGGCCGGACCGCTGAATACCTTGCCTTAGCTGTCGGTGATGGCGCGGTTCATGAGGCAGAGGGTGCAGAGCTGAAGAAACAGGTGTCACGGGCCGCCCGGTTATGCAAAGCTGATCTGGTGAGCCAGGTTGTCGGCGAGTTTCCGAAACTTCAGGGTATTATGGGAAGAGTGTATGCAACGGTTTCCGGGGAACCGCCGGAGGTGGCCACCGCCATCGAGGAGCACTACCGGCCTATTTACTCCGGGGCGACGCTTCCGGTGACCACCACCGGTGCCATACTCAGTATTGCCGACAAGATCGACTCTATTTGCGGCTGCTTCAGTGTCGGCCTCATTCCGACCGGAGCATCGGATCCTTATGCCTTACGGCGCCAGGGCATCGGTATCGTTCAGATCATGCAGGATAAAGGGTTCTCGTTATCTTTAACAGAGTTGATTCAAAAAAGTATCAGCCTGTTCGGAGAAAAGAGCACCGGTGAATCAAATGAACTGACCGATAAGGTCTACACGTTTATTAAGAACCGTGTTTCCCGCCTCCTGGCCGAGGAAGGCTACTCAAAAGATGTTATTGCCGCAGTTGTGGATGTGTCGGCCGACGACGTGCCCAACGTCTGGAACCGGGTCAGCGCGCTGGAATCGCTAAAGGCCCAGCTCGATTTTGAACCGCTGGTTGCCGGTTTCAAGCGTGTCGGAAACATCATAAAAAAATCCGGCAAGTTCGATGAGGACGCCGGACTGGAGGCGGTAAACGAAACGCTGTTTGAACATGCGAGTGAAACGGATCTGTATTCCATTTACCGGGAGGTTGAAGGAAAAGTGACGGAGGCCATGGCCCGGGGTTCATTCGATCAGGCGCTGCGGGAGATTGCGTCCCTGCGCAATTCCGTTGATGCGTTTTTTGACGGTGTAATGGTCATGACCGATGATGCCAAGGTCCGTGATAACCGCCTGGCGTTGCTGGGACACATTGCTTCACTGTTCGGCAGATTTGCCGATTTTTCAAAGATATCATCTTGATAGAGCCCCCGCTTTGATCGTTGACGATCACCGGAGGTTTTCCGTCATTGGAAATCTGGTTTTTTCTACAACTGTTTAGGGTGATATTAAAAGACCGGCGGCCAGCAACAGGCTGTAAAGCAGGGCAAGTGCCGCTGTCTGGACCAGCGTTCGGTTTAATAGGGCGCCTTCGTTGCGGTGGACGCTTCGCAGCACCGGTATGGAGACGGGCAGGGACAGCAGGGGCAACAGCACCCAGCCGGAGAATCCTGCAAACAGGTATAAGGCTGCCGGTGTGCCGAAGGCCCCGGCAAGCAGGACAACAAATTCCAGCCTGGTTCGCCGGGCACCTAATATTACCGCGAGTGTTTTCTTCCCCGATCCGGCATCGGTGGAAATATCCCTCAGATTGTTCACCACGATAATTGCGGTTATCAGCAAACCGATCGGTACCGAAAGCCAGACAACCTGCCGGGGGAGCTGTAAGGCCTGCACATAGTATGTCCCGCAAACAGCGACCGGTCCGAAAAATATAAAAACGAAAATATCGCCCATCCCATGGGAAGCCAGCGGGTAAGGCCCGCCGCTGTATGCCAAAGCCGCCAGGATGGAAGCAATGCCAATAATCAGAACCGGCCAGCCGGCTGCTTTCAGCAGATAAAGACCTACAACGGCAGCACCCAGAAGCGATGCGATCATCGCCAGTTTGACGCGTGCCGGTGCAATCAGGCCGCTCTGGGTAACACGCACCGGCCCCAAACGCGCGGCAGTATCAACCCCCTTTTGATAGTCAAAATAGTCGTTGGCCAGGTTGACACCGATTTGAAGGAGCATTGCACCCGCCATGGCCGCCAGCGCAGGCAATACGGCAAATTGATTGTCATGGCGGGCGGCAGCAATACCGATGACAACGGGTGAAACCGAGGCCGGCAGGGTCTTTGGGCGAACAGCTAGGATCCAGGCATCAATCGGTGACACATTTCCGGTTGATTCGGTTTCGGCAGTTTTCATTTATCTTTTGTTATCCTGTAAAGTCGATCAGTATTCCGGCAGGAAAAGGTGACGATTCACCCGCATTTCAACCCCTGAGACGAAAAAATACAATCCTACACCCAGCATGCCCATCGCCAGGATACCGGTGAACATCTCCGGATACCGGAGTACCTGATAGGTTTCGACTACGATATAGTACCCCAGGCCATAGGTGGTCAGAGACTGTTCGGCGATGAAAAGAACCGCGATGGCGGTTCCGATGGAGATCCGCAGGGCGGTCAAAACTGCAGGCAATGATGCCGGCAGATAAACATATCTGAAGAGAGCCCGCCTGCCGGCGCATAAGGACCGCACGGATAGAATGAGTTCCGGGCGAAGATTGGCAGCTTCGTCCCGCACCACCACCAGAATCTGAAAAAAGATAATCAGGGCGATGAGGAAAATCTTGGAAACATCGGTGATTCCCATCAGAACGTAGATAACGGGCAGAAAAACAATCTTGGGGATTGGATAGGTGATGGCAATCAATGGGGAGAATATGCGGTCCAGTTTGGGCATCTGCCCCAGCACCAACCCACAGGGAGCTGCCATCAGGGTCGCAAATCCGATGGCGGCCAGCACACGGCCGGTGCTGGCGAGCAGGTGCAGTCCGAGCTCACCGGGCAGCGCCAGAAAGAACATCGGCAGCACTGTTACG
>DAOVBC010000293.1 GCA_030670715.1 Deltaproteobacteria bacterium
GTTGTCCAGTTCAGGGTCGACCTTGACAACCCTTTTCCAGCGCGATCCGATCCAGCCTCTTAGCCGTTTAAGGCTAAAGGAGCTTTTACCCAGCAAAAGGGTTTTGTCACGGATATGCAGTCGCTCCTCCTTTCTGGGTGATTGGGGCGGTGATGCCTGCGGGGTTTCAATAATTTCGGCCAGTTTCTCCCGTAAAAAGTCAATTCGCCGTATGTTGGCCCCGGATGCCTCAACCTGCAGCGGTTTGGCCGGCGGCGGTAAAAAAGCCGCAAATTCGGCCGGAAACATGAATCTTAACCGCTCCAGTACGGCGGTTTTCTGCCACGGATCTTTTGGCTTTTCGGCAAACAGAAGCAACCCTTTGCGGATCAGTTCCGTCTTGATCGTTGAAAAAACGGTTCTGTATTGTTCGGTGAAGCTATGATGATATGAACCGGGATGGTCTTTTTTGTAAAGGCGCGTAAAAAAACTGATGTCTTCTTCCCGGCCGGCGGCGGCGAGCAGATGAAGACACAGAACCTCCCTTGGGTCCAAGGCCGCCACGGCCTTTTCGATGCCGGTATCGCTCAGAAAATTATGCCGCAGGAGTGTGCGGGATTGCAAACAGGCCGGCGGCAGGGCTCGCAGTTTACAAATTGCCTTGATATCGGCCTGGTTCAGCTCGACCCGGCACATCTGCTTGAGCATCTTATCTTTATCCATGGCGTCTCCGGCACCTTGTTCGCGTTGCGGACGGTTTCAGCATGAAGGACACCCAACGCACGAAGAGATTAATTAACGATCTATGCTTTTTCCGAGACTGCGCTCGGGAAAAGTGACCCCTGCGGGGTAGCAATAGCGCAGTTTATAGATGACAGGTGTCAGCCCAGCCGCCGGCAAAAAAAACGGCTGGTCTAATCGGAAAAGAAACTCTGAAAAAGCGAATATCGAATGTCGAAGTAAGGCATTCTTTCTATTTAATTTTTAGACAGGATCAACTGGATCAACAAGATAGTGTCCTGCTAAGCAAAAAAAAGATCCTGTTAATCCTGTTATCCTGTCTAAATCAATGTTTCATACGAGGTGTCGGTGGCAGGGAGTTGAGGTACTATATCCTGAAACCTGAACACTGACACCTTCAGTTTCATACAACATGTTGTCAAAAAAATGCTCTAAGGGCTTAAAATTCAGAGCCGGTCTCAATCCGATAGGCATATCCCTGTTCACACAAAAAAAGCTGGCGTTTTAGCGCAAAATCCTGTTCCACCGTGTCCTGTGTCACCAGGGAATAAAAATGGGCCTGGTTTTCACCCGCTTTCGGCCGTAAAATTCTTCCCAGCCGCTGGGCTTCTTCCTGCCGCGAACCGAATGTTCCCGAAATCTGTATGGCCACGGCGGCATCCGGCAAGTCAACCGCGAAGTTGGCCACTTTGGAAACCGCCAGGATCGTGAGGCGGCCGGCTTTAAAACGCCCGTAAAGCTCATCCCGGCGGCGTTGCGGGGTGGCGCCGGTGATAATAGGAATGTTCAGATCCACCGCAATGCTTTTGAGTTGATCGATGTACATCCCGATTAAGAGAATCTGCTTGTCCTTGTGAAGACGCAGAATCTTGCGCACCAGCCGTAGCTTGGCAGGGTTTTCCGATGAGATGCGAAACTTTTTGCGCTTATCGGCCACGGCATAGGGCATCTGCAGACCGCCCGGCAACGGCAGGCGGATTTCACAGCATTTGGCTTTGGCGATCCAGCCCTGATCTTCCATATCCTTCCAGGGTACGTCGACTTTCTTAGGGCCGATGAGGGCGAAAACATCATCCTCTTTGCCGTCTTCCCTTACCAGGGTGGCCGTCAGGCCCAATCGCCGGCGGGCCTGCAGGCCTGCTGTCACCTGAAAAACCGGCGCCGGCAGCATATGAACCTCATCATAAATAATCAGGCCCCAGTTGTGATCGTCAAACAGGTTCAGATGCGGAAATTCGCCTTCCTTATCCGGACGGTAGGTCATGATCTGGTAGGTTGCGATGGTAATCCGGCGGATGGTCTTGCCGGCGCCGCTGTATTCACCGATATCCTCATCGGTCAGGTCGGTTTTATCCAGCAGTTCCGCTTTCCATTGCCGGATGGCCGTCACGCCGGTGGTCAAAATAAGCGTCGAGGTCTGGAGTTTTTGCATGCAGGAGATGCCCACGATGGTTTTCCCGGCACCGCACGGCAGCACGATCACCCCGGCCCCGCCCCGTTCGCTGCCGCCGGCGTAAAAAGTGTCCGCAGCCTGTTGCTGATAGGGACGAAACCCGAATTTTTCACCCACCCGGGTGGTGTCCCGGACCGAAAACCGAACCGGCGCCCCCGGGGTATAGCCGGCCAGATCTTCGGCCGGATAACCGATCTTGATCAAGGCCTGCTTGATTTTGCCGCGGTTTAGGGGATGAATGCGAAATTCCGTGCCCGACAGCCTGTCCGACAGCAGACCGGCGGCCGTCTTGCTGTGGGCGATTTCTGCAGCCAGCGGTTTTGTATCGGCGCAAAGGATAAGCCCCCTTGAATCGACAAGTATACGCAACCGGCCGAAGCGCGAGGCAAAATCGTTGATTTCCACCAGCACATGTTCGGGAACCTGGTATTTTGAAAACCGGCGAAGCCCCTCGCCGATTTCAGCGGCTGAAATACCGGCGGCGCGGGCGTTCCAGATGGAAAGGGGCGTTATTCGGTAGGTATGAATGTGTTCCGGGGACTTTACCAGTTCTGCGAACCGCACCAGTTCATTGCGGGCGGCCTCGTAGCGCGGACTGTCGACTTCCACCAGAACGGTATGATCGCTCTGCACGATTAACGGGTTTGCGGGCTCGTAAGTTGTCATATCTGCTCTCTGAATTGCGGTACGAAGGTCTTTAACCTGCCGCGCATATCGGCCGGCACCTGTCTGTTGCAGATGAAGAGGTTTAACAGATCGCTTCCACTCATGTATACGGAACGTTGGCCCGGACCTGACGAAGGCTGGTATTTTGCTTTGATTTTTCGAAAATCCACTTTCCCGTCGGGCGCAAAAACAGCTTCAGCGACGATATGCTGTCCGATTATTATCATGCTGCAGCACAATTGCCGGTTGATTTGACCAAACCGATCCGGCATTCACTTTCTTGTTTTTACATACATTCGGAAAAGTTGTATGTCAATAGGAGAGAGCATACAATATGTTGTATGTTTGAATGCGATACGACGACGATATCACGCGTTTTTCGGTACAATCATTGTTGAACGGCATATTGGATGGGATAGTGTGACAAATAGGGACATCCATAAATAAGTAAATAACGCACTAATTTAAAAATAGCGACATCTGCATCATTTTTCCATTTGCGCTAATATTTTGTCAATGTGGCGCACATGATTTTCGAAATGGACATCGATAAAGTAAAGTGTTTCTATTAACTCACTAATTGTTTTGCCTTTTTTACTGCCTGTGTGACTTCTTCAGCATAACCGTCAGCTCCGATTTGATCTGCCAATTCCTGCGTTACGGCTGCCCC
>DAOVBC010000271.1 GCA_030670715.1 Deltaproteobacteria bacterium
TTATGCATTTTGGCCCTGCGCCCGTTTTTTTGAAATTACCGCATGTACCTTCTTGCGAATCTCTTTCAGTTGGTCCCTCATCCGGGAAGCTCTCGGATAGCGTTTATCACGATCTTTTTCCAGGGTTCTGTCGATAACAGCTGCAATGGGAGTTAAAATTTTGGGATTGATCGATTTCAGGTTGGGATGGGGGACTTTCATGATCTGGTGCATCAGGGCTGCGGGGTTTTCACCATGAAACGGCAGACGGCCGGTGAACAGTTGAAACAGCATAACTCCCAGGGAAAAGATGTCTGATCGGCCATCCACTTTTACACCGGATATCTGCTCGGGGGACATATAATAAGGCGTCCCTTTTACTATGCCGGTTTGGGTTTGAGATGTGGCCGTGATGCGGGCGATGCCGAAATCGGTAATTTTCACTACCCCTGATTTCAAGAGCATGATATTGGCCGGCTTGATGTCTCTGTGAACAACCCCTTTCTGATGGGCATAATCCAGCGCATCGGCAATGTCGATGGCGAAATCGACCATCTTTAGCATGGGCAGGAGGGTGTCTTTTTTGGTGTACCGGTCGAGGTTTTCTCCTTCCAGGTATTCCATGGCGATATAGGCCAGATCCTGCTCGTCGCCTGCGTCATAGATGGTAACGATGTTCGGGTGCGACAGGGTGCCGGCGCTTTCGGCCTCACGGAAAAATTTTAATTTCAGCTCAGCAATCTCTTCGGCCTCGAGGTCATCTCCAAATCGAAAGGTTTTGATCGCCGTTATGCGGTTGATCCGCGGGTCCTGGCCCATATACACCACGCCCATAGCGCCTTTACCGATCGGTTTGAGCACTTCGTAGCGTCCCAGGGTCGGTCGTGTATCGGTGGCGGTCAACATCAGTTCATCACCGGATGAACCGCCTCCGAGACTACCGTCTCCGTAGACCATGGCCTCGCTGACCTGCATTAAACGGCGCTTCTTTTCACTGACGTCTTTAAATTTCTTATCATGCTCTTCGATGTATCCGTAAATCATTGCCGCCTTGTTCATCTGCCGCTTGCGCTCAAAGTCGAGGGCAAGATTGTAAAGAATGTCCTTCATCTCATCATCCACCGGAACACGTCGGAGTTTGTCGAAGGCCATGTCCAGCATGCCCTGGCTCTGGAAGGAAAGCCCCAGCATGCGGTTAGTCTCGGCCGTTTCACCTTCCACTTTTTCTTTACGTGTCTCGGTGACAAAGTATTTTAAACTGATAACACCGATATACCCCAGCAGGGTCAGAACAAAAGGGTAGGTGATTCGGACCCAAAGTCCCTCGGCAATAAAAAAATAGGCTGAACCCCCTATTAACAGGGAAATTAGAACGATGAACAAAAATGCGGCCGGCAGCGCCTTTAGGCGGGGAATAAGAAAAGTAATGATGATACCGACAAGAACAATGAAAAGAAGTTCGGCTTTGTCGCCCCACGGCGGCTGTTGGATTACATTGTTATTGAGGATGGACCACACGGTGTTGGCCGAAAATTCTCCCACCGGCATTGTCGTATCAGCCGGTGTGCTGAGAGGATTCATTATGCCGGCCGCCGAAGGACTCACCAGAACGATTTTGTTTTTAAATACTTTATCGGGGACTTTATCATTGATGACGTCAAAATAGGAATAACGTTTGAAAGAACCGGTAGATCCCTTGAAACTGACCAGGATTTCACTGTTTACTGTCAGGGGAATTTTAAGAGAACCGATGTATAGGGCCGATCCCAAAATTGCTCGAATTTTATTGTTCGGAACATTTAGAAAGGTCGAAGCAAGCGTCAATGTATAAGATGGTATAAAGATCCCGTTGTATTCGAAGAGCGGCCGCTCTCGTCTTGCTGTACCGTCAGAGTCGTAAAAAAGATTGATGTGACCAATTCCCCTGGCGTTATTATAGAAGGAAGGGAGGGGGAGGGTGATTTCACCGGATCGAGGGTAGGAAACGCCGGCGGGGCTGCGTATGTTCGAAATGGCTTGCCGGGTCAGCGATTCATCCAGTCCGCTTCTGTGTTCAGAGGACACCGCCGATTCTTTTAAAAACACCGGAAGTATGATTTTGCCGGATGTTTTAAGGGCATTTGCCAGCTGTTTGTCATGGTCCAACTTTTTCCGGGCCGCAATAAGGGCCTGCAGAAAACTGTTCCCATTGGGTCCGGCCTGAGACAGAACATCTTTTGTGAATAACGTTTTGAGTTGATCCAGCTCCTTTAAACCTTCGATTTCTTCCGGCTCACTGAGAATGATATTCAGTCCGATTACGCTGGGTTTGCCGGCATTTATTTTTACTATCCCTTTTGCCAGCAAAGATCGTGACCACGGCCAGCGCCCCAGCTTCTCAATGGAATCGTCATCGATATCGACGATAACAATCTGATCGGAGATATCTGTGTCGCTCCGCTGATTCATCATCAGGTCGTAAATTTTAAATTCCAGCGAATCAAGAAAGTCGAGGCGAACAAGACCAAAGAGTAAAAACAATATGGTAATCCCCAGGCCCATTATCGCTATCGGATGTCTTTTAAGCATGGCCCTTGTCCCTTCGCTCTGTATTGGAAATTTTTATGTATTTCATAAACTTATACGCCTGAATTGTCAAATGCCATCTTTGTTGCATCGGGTGTCTATAAAGAGTCCGTGAAGACCCTGAGAATAAAACCTTGTAACAAGCAACCGGTGGGTATACGGTTGGCCAACGGTTATCATCAGCGACTTAGCACTCTAATTCTTAATAACAGTGACGTATTATTGGTAATTTTTTCACCACAGAGACCACAGAGCACACAGAGAAAAAATTAATAGTTTTGTTTGCCTCTGTGGCCCCTGTGTGCTCTGTGGTGAAGTTGTTTTTGAGTGATCCCCTGGCAGCCTGCCGGTTGTCTGTTTGATTTTAAGTGCTTATTTGTTATTATTCCATAAAGAAGGACAACATTAAGATGGATCGCATCTGCATATTAAAAAATCCGGTTCAGAAATATGCCTGGGGATCGTATACGGCAATTCCGGAGCTGTTGGGCGAACAACCGGATCCGGATGCTCCCGTGGCAGAGTTGTGGATGGGAGCTCATCCGAAAGCGCCCTCCATGGTTAAAGGAACCGGCGGTTGGGATTCACTGGTAAAGTTAATTGAAGAGCATCCGGAAGAGATTCTGGGGAACAGGGCAGCTTCAAAGTTTCACAACAGGCTGCCGTATCTGTTCAAAGTGCTGGCTGCTGCAAAGCCCCTATCGCTGCAGGTCCATCCAAGCTTATCACAGGCACGCGAAGGATTCCGGAGAGAAAACGATCTGGGAATACCGCTGGACGCACCGCATAGAAACTATAAAGATGATAATCACAAACCCGAATGCATATGTGCCATGACCCCCTTCTGGGCGCTTAATGGTTTTCGAAAGGTGCCTGAGATTCTGTCACTCGAAGCGAAAATCCATGTGATCGCACTGGATCACCTGCTGCACAAGCTGCGGGATCAACCGGATTCAGAAGGACTGAAGGCTTTTTTTCACGGGTTGATGACGCTCGCACCTGACGTCAAAAAACAAGTCACAAAAGAAGCGGTTTTCAAAGCCCGAGACCATGCTGATAATAACCCGGTTTACCACTGGATGGTGGCCCTTGCGGATGAATACCCCGGTGACATAGGCATTTACTCACCGTTGTTTCTAAACCTGATTCAACTTCAACCGGGTGAGGCCATGTACCTGCCGGCCGGTGAATTGCATGCCTATCTTGAAGGCGTGGGCATCGAACTGATGGCCAATTCCGACAATGTCTTAAGGGGCGGCCTGACGCCGAAACATGTCGATGTGGAAGAACTGTTATCCGTACTCAACTTTGAAGAACGCAATGTTCGAATTCTTTCGCCTGAACCTGACTCTATGGGCGAGGCCACTTATTCCGGCAGAGTGAAAGAATTTGTCCTTTC
>DAOVBC010000197.1 GCA_030670715.1 Deltaproteobacteria bacterium
GGCAGCGGAGCGGTAATTTCCTCCTTCACACTCCCTTGAAAAACACCGTTAAAAACGGCACTCATGCCGAATTCGATGGGCATGACAAACAGCCCCAATCCCACGTTCAAATCGGCGCGTTCATCAAAGACAAAGGAATACTCGTACTTGAGCTTATAAATATCAAAATTAAATACACTCGTAAAATCGCCCGGCCCAACGGTTCCCCCGCCCAGCTCCGGGGGGACTTCAATTGGATCGGTGAGATTCTTTGACCCTTCCCGATGGAATTTGAACCAGCTGAATTCAACCTTGTGCCGCCTGGTTTTCCCGAACCGATACCCGGCATCTATTCGAAAGGACGTATCGGATGTATCCAACCCCAGAAATTCCTCCAAATCGAGTTCGATCCCAAGCCCGAGTTCGGTTTCTCCAAAACGGACAGCGCTGTCCATAGTCGCGAAATAAGCGCCCAGGTTCAGGTATCCCCTCTTCCAGGGAAAGTCTTTTGGATCTTCGCTTTTTTCCGCCAGTGCCGGTGCGGATATGATGACGGCCACCAATGCAATTAAAACACTCAAGACGGATTTTTTCATGATGGTACCCCCTTTGTGCCTGTTTGTGACGTAAAAAGATTCGCAGAATATCTGAACATTAATCATTCAATGAATTAGATTATAGTTTTTTATGGGATTGGCAATCTTTAGTCAAGCTATAAATGCGGACTAATGAGAAAACCGGTGAGAAGAGTGAGCATTGGCGCTCTATTCGGAATATCAGGTTGGTGACTTATAGCGATGGTCAAAAGTATGTCCCGATTGCGTGGTGGCGGGAGCGACATAAACCGCCGGTACAAGGTGGAGAGCTTTTCGGAGTTGTCGGACAGCCTCCCGCCTCCCCTTTATCAAAGGGGAGAACCTTATTTCCCCCTGCCTGCTTTACCGTAATAGCTACGCCTACGAAGGCTGAATTATGAAACAAAATCTCTTGTCGCTTAGCGCAACTGCCGGAGACATTTACCCGTGGCTCTCTCTAGTGCGGGCGTTGGAGGTGAATGCAATGCTGACCGTCCCGGGAGGGATTTCAAAGTTACCTTCGAAGGATGAGCCCCCACCCTTAGAATATACATAATAGTAAACGCGCTCACTACTGATTATTTTACCGTCCGTATCAAGACAATTCAGATTAATACCCAGTGAATTCAGACGCCTTTTGCGTGCCACCCTGCCGCGAAGGTCGATAGTGCCGCCCTCACCGGGGGCTCCCGGTCGATAAGTGTAGCGGTAATCGAGTTCGAGATCGATCGTCTTATACACCCCTGACCGGGTTTGATCCTCGATTAATGGCAGCCGCTGCTCTTCTTTAATGGTAAACCCACTGCAACTCACAAGGAGTGCCGCAATGACAAAAAGAATAGCAATCAAAGCAGTCAGCTGTCGGCATTCATCGCCGCTGTTTATAATGGTTTTTAGTTTCATGTTTCTCTCCCGTGATAAAATCGTGTTATGATTTTGTTGTTAGCCAAGAATATTCGTTACCCTTTCACGTCCTATATGAGTAAAGGCAACAGCAACCGTTCCCGCCGGCAATTCAAATGTGTCTTCCAGGGTTGATTTTGCAGCCCCCCTGCCGGCACCCGGCGCGTAAATCGGCTTGCTGCCGATAATTTTACCGTCAGCATCGAGAAAATTGATCCAGATCGTTAAGGAATCCAATCCCCGGCGGGGGTTGAGTTTGCCGTTGAACTGAATTGTTCCGGAACCATCGGAGCCCTTCTGCTGGAAGACGATTTGGTATTCCAGCGAATAGTCGGTTGTTTTTTTAGTGCCGGTTATCGGTTGGTCGGCAGCCAGGAGGATTTGCTGATCTTTTTCTATCTGAATGCCGCTGCAGCCCGTCAATACAGCAAGGCCGGCAACAATAACGACACTGAAGGCGCAGGCCAACGGCAGCCCCACCGCTTTAATTAAACACTTCTTTTTAATCATTGATGCCTCCTCTATAGAGTGTCTTCAAATAAGATTGATGTATTCATAAAAAATCAAGATTGGCGACCGATTATGTCCCTAAGTGGTTAGCCGATAAAATATGACAAGCAGTTGCCGCCTGCCCCGTTACCTCTCCCTGGGTGTCTCCCATTCCATAAAATGAACCTCATCAAATGAAACCGGAGTGCCGGTAAGCCACATAACAACCCGGTAGCCGTCAGTAAAATAGGGATCACCCGTTAAATTCCGGCCCGGTGATTCAAACGTTGAAGCGCCGACCCCTTTCACGAATCCCATCTTCTCAAGCGCCTGGGAATACCACAGATCCTGTAAAAGAAAGGTCTGGGTCTCGTCCACATCCGGATCGATCTTGTGAGTGACAATCGTTTTTGTTGTAAACCGCACGCCGATATCGCGACTGATCTGGCCTACCAGAACCGGTTTATTTTCAAAGCGCATAGGTGCCAGCCACAGTCGCAGGTGATTACGCTCATGTATCGTCTCCCGGGCCTTCTGTAAGGCTATATCCTGCTTCCGCCCGAAGACGTAAAGCGCGCTGACAGGCGAATAGCGGTATCGACCACCAAAAAGAAAAGATACGCCTGTCTTCAACGCCGAATTCGTGTATATGGTTTCTGTTTCATCCCACCCGCTGCGAATAAATGCATGAAACACATCATCGAGGTCACCGATAATCACCAGGTTGAGCGGGTCGCCGTTCTCTGTTCCTTTCTTATTTGTCGTACAGCAAGGCAAACGCTCCAGGGCACTTCTCAAACCCTCCTCATCATGGTCCACAATCTCATCAGCCGGGTAAAGGTTATCAAAATCGACGTTGTGGTGGTCGGCGCGCAGACCCGGAACCTGAATAAAGAATGTAAACGTTCTGACCTCGTGATCTTCTCCAAGCAGATCGACGTTGAACTCCTTGGAGCCCTCGTCCAGATTCGTAAAGACAAAGCCCGACCTGATGCTGCCGGGCCCGATGTATATGGCCTTTCCGCGCTCAAAGAAATACCGGTCCATCTTCCGGTTGGCGTTCTTCGAAAACGTAAAGTGATTCACAAAGGAGGCTTCATGCGGGGTATAGTAGTTCGGATCTAAACCAACGGGTAGAAACCGCACCGCTTTTTCATCGTTGTTTTCAATTTTCAGCCAGACGGGTTGAATCCCTCTACCGTAAAGATTTACGCTGAAAATCTCTCTGCTCTCCTTTGCACTCGGAACCGCTGCGGTAACCCGGATGTTTCCCTCCGATTTTGTCTGGGCGCGCTGCCGGTACGGAACCTCCTCTTCTGGACGCGGGTTAAATGTTGTGCACCCCTGGTAAATCAGTATCCAGATGAGCAAAAGGATTGGCAACTGTCTTTGAATAAAATGGTGCATGTTTTTTACATTCATAAGCAATTGTCTCTTTCAATAATATTAATCAAAACCCACCCTGCCCACTGGCTGCGGATTTTTACTGCCCACGCTCGCTGGGGACTTCCCACTCAACAAATTCAACCTCTGTAAATGAAACGGGCTCGCTGGACAACCAGAGGACGATGCGATAACCGTCCGTGAAATAGTAGTCGTTGTTCAGATTCTTGCGAGGTTCCGCAGGCGGGACTACACCCACCCCTTTAACATAACCAAATTTTGCAACCCCTTGAGAGTACAGTAAATCCTGGATGAGGTAGGTTCGCGCTTCGTCTACATTCGGCTCGATGATGTAAGATGTCTTAAATAAATTCCTGGGGCGAATAATACGGCTGATCTGGCCGACCCAGACGGGCATGCCATCGAAGGTCATCGGGCTCAGCCAGAGACGTATTTGATTGCGCTCACCGGCCGCTTTACGGGATTTTCGGAAGGCGGCATCCTGGGATCGACCGGCATAATAAAGTGGTTTGACGGGCTCATAGCGATGCTGCCATGGATGTTTGGCGGCTGTACTGGTTTTTTGGACTGCGGATGCGGTTTCTGTTTCATTCCATTTACTTCGTATAAGCGCATGATGGACGTCTTCGCCATGGCCAATAATGACAAGGTTAAGCGGATCGCCCATTTTATTCGGGTCTCGGTCTGTCGTGCAGCAGGGCAGATCTTCCAGGGCCTTTTTGAGCCCCGCTTCATCGTAGGCGACGATCTCGTTCTTCGAATACAGTTTTTCCCACTCCACCTCGCGGTGGTCCACTCTGAGGCCAGGCACGGAAATAAAGAATGTGAATGTCCGGACCCGGTTGTCTTCTCCGATCAAATCGACGTTAAAACCCTTGGTTCCCATGTCCAGGTTGGTATAGACAAATCCCGACCGGACACTGCCCGGCGCAACGTAATTGCCTATCGATTGGTCGTAAAAGTGACGGTCCATCTGCCGGTTGGCTTTTTTTGAAAAGGTAAAGTGGTGCACGTAGGCTACTTCGAGAGGGGGAAAATAGTCCCGATCCAGACCGGCCGGTAAAAGCCAGACTGCCTGTTCATCGTTGTTTTTGATTTCAAGCCATACCGGTTGAATGCCTCTCCTGTAAAGCGGAACGCCGAACACCGCCTCACTTTCTTCTGCACCGAGCACTGCCGCCGTCACCTGTACATTGCCTTCAGACTTTGTCTGAGCCCGCTGTTTAAATGGTACCTCGTCAATCGGTCGGGGGTTGAACGTAGCGCACGCCGTCATCGTCAAAAGGAATAAAAAAATTGCGCCAACATAGGAGAGTTTTTTGGGATGGAGCATTTTGTTTTTCCCCGATAACAATATAACTGAAAATTCAAGTTTCAAGCAATCTAAAATGTACAGGGATTCGAAACTGATACTAATTTAATCTTGTCTCCCCGTCAACTTCCCTGTAAGAACCTTTTATTCGATTTTTTTTGGCACCGAATCTAAGAATTAGAGCCCTAAAATCCCACTGTGATGCAAAACTATAAATTTTCCAGATTCGCGGTTTCAATCGCAACCGGTTTTTTCCTGTTTTTCCTTTTCAATTGCGGTGCTCCGCGGATTGAAAATGTAGCCCCACAACCGCCAGGCAGCGGTAAAGCCATGGTATGTAATGCATTGAAACCCCCGAAGGTCGAGGAAACATTGAGCCGGCAGGGGGTTATTTCCACAGCACTTTCCAGCACAGACATTAAAAACTGGACCCTGTTAAAGGGCTTTTCCCCGGGTGAAGCGTATCCCGGTCGTCTTTCCGTCTGAAGCTAGGTGACGGCACAAAGGTCGGCGGGCTTTTATTTGAATGCGATAGCGGTGCCAAAAACCCCAAACCGCTCATAATGGCCAGT
>DAOVBC010000153.1 GCA_030670715.1 Deltaproteobacteria bacterium
GAGATTGATGTTCAGCGTTACCCGATTTTGCGCTCCCACGTTCTGGACGGCAAACCGGTAGTGCCGCTGGCCCTGATGGCCGAATGGTTCGGTCACGGCGCTCTGCATGAGAATCCCGGCCTTCACCTGCACGGCCTTAATGATATGCGCATTTTACAGGGCATCAAGCTCGATCAGAGAAAAAGAGAAATCCGCCTGCTGGCAAGCAAGGCCCGGAAACAGGGATCGATCTTCGAAGTGAACCTGGAGTTAAGAGACGGTTACCTCGGCAATGTTGAAGTGGTGCATTCCCGGGCGAAAGCGCTGCTGGTCAGCTCTCTGGCAAAAGCCCCGGAATATACCCCACCGGCAAAGCTCAACAAGAGGAACTATTCGCGTCCGATCCGGGAAGTGTACGACGAAATCCTGTTCCACGGTACCGACCTTCAGGGTATCCGGGAGATCTTCCACCTTTCAGCCGATGGTGTGACAGCCCGAATATTGGCGGCACCGGAACCTTCGATGTGGATGAAAGAGCCGCTGAGGAACAGATGGCTGTCCGATCCGCTGGTTCTCGATTCCGCCTTTCAAATGGCGATCGTCTGGTGCTATGAACAACATGGGGCGGTGTCGCTGCCGAGTTACTATGCAACATATCGCCAGTATCGGAACAGGTTCCCGGATGATGGCGTTGTCGCGGTACTTGAAATAAAAGATTCAAACGCTCACAAAATGAAAGGAGACTTTACCTTTCTCGACGCCGGCAACGAAGTGGTCGCCACGATGTTTGGTTTTGAAGCGGTGCTGAATCCCTCTTTATACAGGGCGTTCAAACCCCAGTATGCCCGGAACCCGTCCGATCATTGAACCGATGAGCATTTATTTCTTTACGCGCGCCCGGGGGCGAGTATGACACCCATGAAAAACGGAACGCCTCCCGGCGCCCCTGAGCAGGACAGATTCGTATAAAATGTCCACAGGATTATGCTCGCGGCTGCAGCAGGCCATGAATTTATCACGTTTTACGAAATCAAAAGCCACACTCTTCCTCATCCTGTTCGGTGCTGCATTCTGTGGCGGTATGATTGGACTGTTCATCGGCTTGACCCGGGATCTGCCTCAAATCCGGTCCCTCGAATCATTCACCCCTTCAGCTGTTACCCGCATCTATTCCGCTGACAAAATTCTCCTGGCGGAAGTCTTCATGGAAAAACGGGACCCCGTACCGCTGAATGTCATTCCGCCGCACCTGAAAACGGCCCTGATTACAACCGAGGACCGCAAGTTCCATAGTCACAGCGGTGTTGATTTAAAAGCGATTCTCCGGGCGATCATTAAAAACATCTGGGCGGGCGAATTTGTTGAAGGCGCCAGCACAATTACGCAACAGCTCGCCAAAACTCTTTTTCTCACTCCCCGAAAGACCCTGGTGCGAAAAATCAAAGAGGCATTACTGGCTTTTCAGCTGGAGCGCCGGTACACCAAAGATGAGATTCTCACATTTTACCTCAACCAGGTTTATTTCGGCAGCGGTGCATATGGGGTGGAATCGGCCGCCCGAATCTTCTTTGGTAAATCGGTTAAAGACCTCACGCTGGCCGAATGTGCACTGGTCGCAAGCATGCCCAGGTCGCCTTCGCGCTATTCCCCCCTGGTTAATCCTGATCTGGCCACAAAACGCAGGAACATCGTTCTCAAACAGATGGCCGCCACCGGTGTCATCACGGAGGAAGTTTACAATGCGGCACGGCAGGAACCCCTGCAACTGGCAACCCAGGAAACAGATTCGGTGAAAGCGCCCTATTTTATTGAATATGTTAAAAAGCAGCTGGAAGAAATCGTCGGTCCGACACAACTGTACAAGGCCGGTTTGACGGTGTTCACGACCCTTTCGTACGCACTGCAGCAGACCGCCGAAAAAGCGGTCAAAGAAGGCCTTAACGCCCTTGAAGCGCGAATAAAAAAGCAAAACATTGATGATCCGGATACCCAGTGCGCGCTCGTCTCCCTGGAGGTTGCAACCGGAGGCATCACTGCCATGGTGGGTGGCAGGGATTTTTACGAAAGTCCGTTCAACCGCGCAACAACCGCCAGTAGACAGCCGGGTTCAGCCTTTAAACCCATCGTATATGCCCATGCCATCGAACGGGAATTTCCCCAGAACAAACTGCTCCTGGATGCCCCGGTTGTCTTTAAAGGTGCAAAGGAGGGCAAAGACTGGACACCGAAAAATTTTTCGGGAACATATCAGGGTGAAATGACTATGCGAAAAGCCCTTGCCATCTCTGAAAATATTCCCGCTGTACGATTGATCGAAATGCTGGGCCCTGCCTCCGTCGTGCGGTTCGGTCACACATTGGGCATAACGTCCCCGCTGGCACCCAATCTGTCACTTGCACTGGGATCCTCGGAGGTCACCCTGCTGGAGTTAACCGCTGCGTATTCGGTTTTCGCCAACAGAGGTCAGTGGATAAAAGCATACGGAATCCTGGAAATAGACGATCACAGGGGTCGGGTCCTCTGGCAGGCCAAACCGCAAAAAAAAGTGGCTATGTCCCGAAACGGGGCGGCGATCATCACCGACATGCTCACAGGCGTTATCCGGGAGGGCACCGGCAGAAAAGCAACCGTACTGAAGCGTCCGGTTGCCGGAAAAACGGGCACGACCGATGAATATAAAGATGCGCTGTTTATCGGGTTCTCACCGTCAATTGCCGCGGGAGTTTGGGTCGGAAGAGATCTTCACAGCACCCTCGGCGATCTGGAAACCGGCGCCAGGGCGGCTCTGCCTATCTGGATCGAATTTATGCGCAAGGCGCTGGCACAGCAGTCCTATGAATATTTTGATATCCCCGATGATGTTGTCCGGGTGACCATCAATCCTATGAGCGGAGTGCCGGTGCCTAAAGAGGCACCGGATGCCGTCCCGGCGCTGTTCAAAAAGGGCTCAGAGCCCGAAGCAGCCCCATAGCAGAGAATCAGGGTCCGAAGGACCCGGCTTGATTTGCCCCTGTAAAGGATTAAGTGTGAAGTGACTAAAGTGAACTAAAGTGCCTAAAATTACGGAGTCGCTCCGCTCCACTTGTTTTATATATAATCGGCAGAATTCCGTAACTTTAGCTCACTTTAAACTTTAGTTCACTTCAAACTCTTGCGCTGTATTTCATGTCAGCGCCGGTCAACTCTGATCTATTCCAAAGAAAGAGATTTACAATAAAAAACGGGTGGGATATTCACCCGCCCGTTTTTTTAAATCACAGTGTTTTGGTAAATAATCTACCGGTGCAATTTACCTGTTTCAGTCCTCCTCCTGCGATCGATTGCAACCGCCATACCGATAAACCCCAATATAACCAGAGCGGCCGCAGCAAATGTTTTTTGACCGGTGCCGGTGAAACTACCGGCCAAACCCCTGACCGGTGGGGTGGTGGAGGCGGCTCCGATGAAACAGGATTTTAACACATCCTCACCGCCGTCGGCACCGACTCCGGTAGAGGCGGACAGACCGGAAGGATCAACGATCACGCCGTTTACCGCTCCGTCGGCGTCCCCGGTTCCGCCGTCCGTCAACCGCACGGTCACTTTTTTCCTGTTCGGGCTAAACGTAACATTGCCCGTATATTCCATCCAACCATTTTTCAGGTCATATTTGTGCCACTTGGCATCGGGCGCCGCCGGCTCCGAAAAATGTACCGTTATATAAGCCGTATCCCCCGGGTTGTCGACAAAGATCTTAAAACTGACCACACCGTAAGGCATCCGGGCCGGTTTTCGAACACTGTCGGCAATCATATCGGCATCCATGGATATTAATGTTTCAATCGAGCTGACATTGTTGGATGCTTTTATGCCGATCTTTCCGCCGCCGACAACGGTATTTACACTTTTCAAGAGAGGTTGGTCGATATCCGGTGTATTATCCTCATCCAGGTCTACGCTGGCATCGACCTCCTGATCATCCGGTGTCCCGTTGTTGTTGAGATCAACTATCGATTGCTGGATCGTTCTGAAGGAATACGCATCAGCCCAATCCGATTCGGTGTTGCGGCTGTCGTAGAATTTCACCCGCCAGTAGTAGGTGGTATCCGTATCCAGCACCGATTCCGGAACCGGCAGGCTGGTCAGGTACCTGTCGGTCTTCAGATTGTAAACGATATACGAGAAATCTGATTCCGTGCTGATTTGCCACTGGGTAGCGGCGTGGCCATCGCCGTCTGCTTCGCTGTAAGTCCCGGTCTGGAGGACCGGCACCAGCGTAACTTCAAGCCGGCCGTTATCCGGCTGGCTTAACACGGGCTTGTCAGGTGCGCGGTTGCCGGGATGAGAACTGCTGTCGTCCACCAGCGGATCGTAACCGTTGGTGATCTCATCGCCGTCGTTCATACCGTCCTGGTCCGTATCGACGGCATTCGGATCGGTCCCGTAGGTATTGATCTCATCAAAATCGGTCAGGCCATCCTGGTCCGTGTCGGCACTGTTCGGGTTGGTTCCGTAAGTATTAATTTCTTCCGAATCGATAATACCGTCCTGATCCGTATCGTCGGTATTGGGATTGGTTCCGTAAATGTTGATCTCGTCGCCGTCATTGATACCATCGCTATCGGTGTCCACCGCATTCGGATCGGTGCCGTAATTATTGATTTCATCTCCGTCGGAAAGACCGTCCTGGTCGCTGTCGGCTGCATTCGGATCGGTACCGTAAACATTGATTTCGTCCGTATCGGAGAGCCCATCGCCGTCGGTATCTACGGCCGGTATCGTATAGGAGATTTCATTGGAATAACTGCTTTCGTTATTCTGATTGTCGTAGGCGGTTACCGCAAAGTAATAGGTTTGACCTTCCACAAGGCCGGCGATCATGTAACTGGTTACGTTCCCGACGTCCACACTGTCTGAATAATTATGACTGACCGTTCCATAATAAACCTTGTAGCCGGCCAGATCGGTTTCCGTGTTGGCGTCCCATTGCAGGATTACATCGGCCGCATGGGCAAACTGTCCGGAAAACAGAACTAGAATTGCCGCAAAAACGATTGCCAATAAGTTGGAACGAGTATTTTTAATAGGTAACATGGCTTGCACTCCTTGGTTTTTCCCCTCTTGCAGGCCCTAAAGAGCAAAGACGATGCCATGTCAGCCATCCTGTTTATTTTTTTATATGGGTAAAATATAATTTCCGGTCAACCCGGCCGGGAGGTCTTTAAATTGTCTGATAATATTATGAATTTTTTCATTTCCATCATGTCGAAATTTACCGGCCTTTTCATTTTAACCGGGTGCGAATATCGGCAATGGTCAATCAAACGAATGCAATTACCATTTCAGGTATGAGGAATTACCAGAATACCGACTTTTGGGTAATTTGAATTACAAAAGCGTACCTGTTGGGGTCATGCCCGGCTGTTGACAATATGAGCGTGTTAAAATATAAAACCATCTGAAATAATTTAATAACCGCACACTAACCATAACGCTGTTAAAAGAAATCCAGTACCGAGATGGCTTCTTCCCTGAAACTACTGACAAAACTTCAGCATGCGATTATCTTTATTACGATCACTTTCCTGGGAGTGGCAGCCTATGGCATCGGCGTTCCGTTTCTCGACCTGATGGAACTGAAGACCATCGACTTGCGGTTTCAGTCCAGGACAAAAATTGCCCCGGAATCTGAAGTGATTCTTGCCGTCATCGATGAAAAAAGCATTGCCCGGGAAGGGAAATGGATCTGGCCCAGATCGAAATTTGTCGAATTGATCAACAAACTCTCCGAAGCAGGAGCAAAAGTTATTACATTTGATATCGGCTTTCTCGAGCCGGACAACAGGCAGGTGGTCACGGCCATTGAAAACATTCAGCGGGGTATCGATCAATTCGGCTATCGAAATCGGAACGTCGATGAGCTTTTGGAAAAACTCAAGGCCGAATCGGACTATGACCTGCGCCTGGCTGATGCCATTAAAAACTCAAAGGCCCGGGTGGTTCTCGGATATTTTTTCCAGATGAACCAGGCCAACGCACCGGCACTTAAAGAAAAAGAACTTCGGCAGCACCAGAAAAATATCAGACATTCCAAATACAATCTTGAACGGTATTCATCGGCGGAAGCCCGCAATATCGCGCTGCCTGAACCGGCCTATCCCCAGTCAAATATCAAGGACATATC
>DAOVBC010000103.1 GCA_030670715.1 Deltaproteobacteria bacterium
TCGACGTATGCTTGCTTAAATGCGTCATTTGCATCGCATTCATCCGTTGCAACAAAGCGCGTGCCCAGCTGCACCCCGGTCGCCCCCAGTTTCAGGAACCGGTGAATATCCTCACCGGTGAATATTCCCCCGGCCGCGATAACAGGGATGGTTTTGTGCTGTTTTGCTTCAAACTCTTTTATCGTTTCGATCACCTGCGGAATGAGGTGTTCCAGGGAGAAATCCGGGTCATCAATCTGTTCGGTTTTAAATCCGATGTGTCCGCCGGCCTTGGGTCCCTCAACCACAAATGCATCCGGGAGATAATCAAACCGGGAGAGCCATTTTTTGCATATGATTTTTGCCGTTCTGGCAGAGGAGATTATCGGTACCAGTTTTGTAGTCGCCCCATCTTTGAGGTAACCGGGCAGGTCCAACGCCAGGCCTGCCCCTGAAAAAATGATATCGATTCCTTCTTTGATGGAGGTCCTGACCATATCACTAAAATTGGTCAATGCCACCATGATATTGACACCGAGAACACCGCCGGTCTTTTCCCGGGCCTTTCTTATCTCTCTTTTCAAGACACGGATATTTGCCTCGTCGCTGTTTGTGGCAATATCCGGTTCATGAATTCCGGGCATGGCGGCTGCAATTACGCCGATACCGCCTTCATTGGCAACCGCTGAAGACAGTCCTGAAAGTGATATCCCCACACCCATACCACCCTGGATGATCGGTATATCACACACAATGTCACCGATTCTCAGTTTTGGTAATTTCATAAATACCTGTCTCAACCCAAATGTTTCTGAACACTGGAATATACGCAAAATGCGTGTCAAAGCCGGTTGCTTCCGGCCCGAATTCTATACCGAAGGCCTGATTAAGAGCCTGTTCGGATATAGATCAATCGGTCGCAAAAGTGTAAAAGCGGTTCAAATTTTAATAATTTAAACTGCTTTTGGCTTTGATTACTTTTTAATTATATATAACGGATAAGTAGATATCAAGGAGGATGGGTCGTTTTACAAAAGTTTTACAATCATTCATCCACAATTGTGGCGGACATGTCATTTATCGTTTCTAAACTCATTATTTTATAAAGATGAAAAAAGAATTGACAGCCGAACAAATGATATATATGATTTTTCTATACGACGAAAGGGAAAAATGTGAGCAGACAGCAGAAGACCGATCGGCATTTTTATTACGGACGCTTCTTTATCAGCTTTAGAAGCGTCCATCCGGAAGCCTGACAACGGCTGTAAACTTTCCCCGGGTGGATTCACTTATGACCACCCGGGGTTTTTTAATAGGAAAAGCCCCGGGAATGAATCCCGGGGCTTTTTACGTTTATTTCCAAATCGCTGAAAAGCCTTTAAGCGGTTTAAAGAATCAGGTCCTTGGAAAATTCGTGATTCGAATTTATTTTGAACGTTAGATTTGGCGCATTGGATTTCCGGTTCATCCGGGTGGGGGATTCAAACAATGAAAAATCTTAAACTTGCATCACGGGAGATAGCGCAGCGGACGGTTGTGAACGTGGCCGGTGTTGAAATCGGCCGGGATTTTGTTGTCATCGCCGGGCCATGCAGTGTGGAGAGCGAGGAGCAAACGCTCGAAACCGCCCGCGCCGTTAAGGCGGCCGGGGCTGATATGATGCGAGGCGGCGCATTCAAGCCCCGAACATCACCCTATTCTTTTCAAGGGCTCGGGATTGCCGGCCTGAAAATTCTGGAAAAGGCAAAAAAAGAAACCGGTTTGCCGATTGTGACCGAGGTGATCGATCCCCGGGATGTTACCTGGGTGGCCGAGTTCGCGGATGTCCTGCAAATCGGGACGCGTAATATGCAGAATTATTCCCTGCTCAAAGAAGTGGGCAGGGCAGGACGTCCAGTGCTTCTCAAGCGCGGCATGTATTCTACCCTTGAGGAATGGCTTAACTGTGCCGAATACATCCTGAGCGAGGGCAATCCGGACGTGATTCTGTGCGAAAGGGGTATCCGCACTTTCGAGAAGTACACCCGTAACACACTCGATCTGAGTGCCGTGCCGGCAATGAAGGAATTGACCCATTTGCCGGTTATCATCGACCCGACCCACAGCACCGGAAGGGTTAGCCTGATCGGCCCCATGAGCCTGGCATCTGTTGCGGCCGGTGCAGACGGTTTGCTGGTGGAGGTGCACCACAATCCCGAACAGGCTCTGTGTGATGCCGAGCAGGCGCTCACACCGGAGCAGTTTAAACAGATCATGAACCGTTTGCGGCCGCTAAAGGCGTTTATCGATCAACAGGAAAAATCCGAGGTGATATAATGAAACTGGAAGAGATCCGTCGTAAAATTGGCAAAATTGATCGGGAGCTGATGGTACTGCTCCAGGAACGGATGGGACTGGCCCTGCGCTCTAAAAAATTCAAGGAAGCTGTCAGCGACCCGGAGCGGGAGGAACAGCTGCTGGCCCGGGCCGAGCATCTGAATCTGGATCTGATCGAAAGGTCATTTACCCGGCAGCTGCTCAAAACCATCATTGAGGAAAGCAAACGGCTTCAGCAGGAGGATCGCAAGCTGGCAGCATTTCAGGGCGAGCACGGCGCATATGGCGAGGTGGCCGCCCGGCGTTTTGTGCCGACCGGCGCCTACATTCCCTGCATGGAGTTCATCGATGTGTTTCGCGGTGTTGAAGAGGGCCATTTTGACCTCGGAGTGGTGCCGGTGGAGAACTCGCTGGAAGGGGCCGTCACCCAGGTCAATGATCTGCTCACCACCACCCATCTGAAAGTGATCGGGGAGGCCAAGGTGCCGGTGACACACTGTTTGCTTGCCACCGAAGAGACGGACTACCGCGAGATCCGGCAGGTTTACTCTCATCCGCAGGCCCTGGCCCAGTGCCGGGGATTTCTCATGCGCAATAACCTGGAACCCCGTCCTTTCTATGACACGGCCGGGGCAGCGAAGATGCTGGCCAGGGAAAACCCCAGGGCCGCCGCTGCAATCGCCAGTGCCTTGAGTGCCGAACTTTACGATCTGGAAATTATCAAGGAGGGAATCGAGGACGGTGCCTCCAACACCACCCGTTTTCTGCTTCTGTCGCGGGAGCCATACAGCCAGGGGGGAGATAAGACATCGATCATCTTTGCCACGGCACACGAGGCCGGCAAGCTGTACGGTGTGCTCAGACTGTTCGCAGAAGCGAAGATCAATCTGACCCGAATCGCTTCGATGCCGCTCCGTTCAGATCCGGACAACTATAGCTTTTTTCTAGATTTTGAGGGTTCGGACAGGGATGAGAAGGTGGCCGAAGTGCTGAAACAAGTGGAGGAACTGACCATCTCGCTGAAGTATCTTGGCAGCTATCCGGCTGACACGGTCGAGTCCTGACCTGTACGTGTTCACGGGGTGCGTCTCCCCGATTCACTCCGGTGGCTGCGTGTCCGGTCATTTCAATGACTTAGCAGCGGGGGCATTCCGGCCCCCTCCGCGTTCTCCCGCAAAAAATGTGCGGGAGCCGCGGTCTCCCCCACGGCTAAGTCATTGAAATGACGAGGCCACTGCGCCAATCTCGCTGCTCGGGGAAACGCACTCCGTGAACACGTACCCTGACCTGAACATTTCATAAGGGTCGTTCTAGTAAAGATATTTTTTATTTTTGTGTTTTCGATTTTTTCATGAAATATTCAGGTTAATAAACGGAACAGAGTAAATCGTTCAATGTTTCGAATCTATACAGAGGTGATCAGCTATGAAACCGACAGATGATTTGCGAGTAAAAGGATACTTAAAACTCATGGGGCCGAAGGTGCTTAAACAGGAGCTTCCGATAAGCCAGGCGGCTAATGAAACCATTCTTTCCGGGCGGGACGGCATCACAAGGATTTTGCGAAAAGAAGACAAACGTCTTCTGGTGATCGTCGGGCCCTGCTCCATTCACGATGAAAAAGCCGCATTTGAGTATGCTGAAAGACTTAAGAACTTGAGAAAACAAGTCAACGAGACTCTTTTGGTTGTCATGCGCGTCTATTTCGAAAAACCCCGAACCACTGTGGGCTGGAAGGGATTAATCAACGACCCCACCCTGGACGGCACCTGTGACATGCTGGAAGGGCTGAGAAAGGCGCGCAGAATTCTTTTGAGAATTAACGAAATCGGGGTACCGGCAGCCACCGAGATGCTTGAACCGATCACGCCTCAATATGTGGCCGATTTGGTCACCTGGTCGGGCATTGGCGCCCGGACCACTGAATCCCAGACGCATCGTGAAATGGCCAGCGGTCTTTCCACGCCGGTTGGTTTCAAAAACGGAACTGACGGCAATTTGTCTTCGGCTATAAATGCCATGGTGGCCGCCAGAACGCCGCAAAGTTTCCTGGGAATTGATCAGGACGGTCGGACCTGTGTGGTTAAAACCGCCGGCAACCCGTGGGGACATATCGTCTTGCGTGGAGGAAAAAGACCAAATTATGGCGCCATCAGTATTGAGGAAGCTCGTCTGAAACTGATTGAAAAGAATCTGCCGGAGGCCATCATGGTGGATTGCTCACATGGCAATTCAATGAAAAAATTCCAGGGGCAGGCAATTGTCTGGAAAAGCGTCATTGACCAGTATATTGCAGGCAACGAAGCCCTGATCGGTTTAATGCTGGAAAGCAATCTGTATGAAGGCAACCAGAAATTTAGCGGTGATTTAACCTCCTTGAAATACGGTATATCCATAACAGATGAATGCATTTCATGGGAGACCACCGAGCAACTGCTGCTTTCTACCAATGAAAAATTGATGCGGTCATTTAAAGTTGATAGTCGGGACAGATGGGTGCAGGCATTATGAAATCTGTCAAAATTCTCAGCCGTACCGGTGAATCCGTTATTTTGATCGGTGAGCGTCTGGAAAATCTGAAAACGTATATCCCCGTGGAAACACCGGTGATCATCACAGATACCAATGTCCGGGACTGCTACCGGAAGTGTTTTCCGGACGGGGAGGTCATCACGATCGGTACCGGTGAAGAGAAAAAAAACCTGGATACCGTCCGATATATATATGATCAACTGCTGGCGCTTGAGGCCGACCGTTCAGCCTTTATTATCGGAATCGGCGGCGGGATTGTCTGTGACATCGCCGGATTTGTGGCCTCCACCTATCTGCGCGGCGTGAGGTTCGGTTTTGTGTCAACTACGCTTCTTTCGCAGGTGGATGCTAGTGTCGGCGGGAAAAACGGGGTCAATTTTGGCGGGTACAAAAATATGGTGGGGGTTTTTAACCAGCCCGAATTTGTACTCTGCGATCTCAATCTCTTGAGGACACTGCCGCAAAGAGAGATTTTATGCGGTTTTGCCGAAGTTGTGAAGCATGCCGCCATCGCGGATGATAATCTTTTTGCTTATCTTGAGGAACATTATGCTCAAGCCCTGGCGCTGGATACCCGGGTGATAGAAAAACTCGTATACGATTCGGCGGTCATCAAATCGTCCATTGTCAACCGGGATGAAAAAGAAAGAGGAGAGCGCAGGAAACTTAATTTCGGGCACACCTTCGGACATGCGATTGAAAAAACCACGGCTGTTCCGCATGGAGAGGCTGTCAGTGCAGGGATGGTGCTGGCATCTGCGCTTTCGGTTAAAAAGGGGCTTCTGTCGGCGGAAGACGAGGAAAGGATCTCAGCGTTACTCAAAAAATTCGGACTTCCAACCCGACTTCAATTTGACAGAAAAACGGTGCTTGATGCGATAAGAAAGGATAAAAAAAGAGAAGGGGACAGCATAAATTTTGTGCTGCTTCGTGAAATAGGAAATGCGGTAGTGGATGAAATATCAATTCAAGAACTGGAAGCGGTGATAAGTAATTAAGGTGTCGTGGAGTTAATTTAACAAAAACGCTCCATGAATTAGCAGCGCATCACCGCGCAAACTCATGCTTAAGGGTTCGTAAAGAAAGAACAGTGTACAGGGCCTTAAAACAATAAGCTGGTAGCTGTAAGACCATTTTTACATTCAATGATCGGCATAACAATCTGCTGTTTTTTCTTAACAATCCCTAATGCATTCAGGCAGTGCGCGATGATGCGCTGATAACTCATTCCGCTCCGGGTATAGCTTTGATGGAAAAATGCACCGACGCCTGAAATAATTTGTGTTAGGGCTTGAGAGCCAAAAGGGCGCATTATAGTCGAGACATCCAAAAAATCTCTTGACATAGAAGATACGGTCCGGTAATTTACCGCGACAAGTAAATTTGAAATATCTTACAAAGTGGAAAATAGAATGAACCATTTGAATAAACAGAACCGGTTGTGGCGCTGGTGGTGGAAGACTGACGAGGAGGGTGTGCCGATATAGTCTAGCCAGGCCGATCTACCGGCGTAATTGATAACAAGGACTGTGGGCCACCCGGCCCACGGTCCTTTTTTCGTTTTAAGGGGCAGTGGGATTTTCCAGCTGCCTTTTTTATTGGTGAACGCTTACGTACTATAAAGATTAGGGGGAAAAGCCATGTTGGTGGTGATGGATCAAAAAGCAACGACAGAACAGGTGGAGGCGGTATCGGCGGCCATTGAAGCAAGGGGATTCAAAGCCCGTCCCATCCCCGGAGGCGAAAGGGTTGCCATTGGCGTCTTGCACAACGACGGTCCGGTTGATTCGTCTCTGTTTTTGGGACTGCCGGGTGTCAGAGACGTTATACCGGTTACAAAGCCCTACAAACTGGTAAGCCGTGAATTTCAACCGGAAGACACAACACTCCAGGTCGGGGATGTGGCCATCGGAAACGGTCACATGACGCTCATCGCCGGCCCTTGCGCCATCGAGAGTAAAACCCAGGCACTGACGATTGCCCGGCATATTCAAAAGGCGGGAGCCCATCTTTTCAGAGGCGGTGCATTTAAACCTCGAACCTCGCCTTATTCCTTTCAGGGTCTTGGGGAAGAAGGCTTGAAGATCCTTGCTGAAGTACGCGAAACGACCGGAATGCCTGTCGTTACCGAAGTGATGGATAATGAGCACTTCGACCTGGTTGAGGAATACGCGGACGTGATCCAGATCGGAACACGAAACATGCAAAACTACAGTCTTCTGAGACGTGCAGGTCAGGCCGGCAAACCGGTTTTGCTCAAACGGGGCATGTCAGCGACAGTGGATGAATGGCTGATGGCGGCGGAGTACATTATCGAGGGCGGCAATTCTCAAGTCATTTTATGTGAGAGAGGCGTTCGAACTTTCGTTCGCCACAGTCGAAACACGCTGGATCTTTCCGCAATTCCCGTGATTCGCCGGGAGAGCCACCTCCCGGTTATTGTGGATCCGAGCCACGCGGCCGGCCGTCGAGAGCAAGTTATTCCGCTGAGCCGTGCGGCTGTAGCCGTAGGGGCTCATGGCCTTATGGTGGAAGTGCACCATGCTCCTGATGAGGCGCTCAGCGACGGTGCGCAGTCGCTTCATCCCCAACAATTCGAGAAATTATGCCGACAGGTTCGATCCATTGTCAATGCCTGTCGCCCCGGACCGGTGGAATTGATAGACGCTTGATCCGCTAGGTTGACTATTTACTATGAAAATGCCTGGTAGTTCATGGGTCTAACAGATCAACACTACGGAAAGGTCAATATTCATGAAATTACGGTTGTATCCCGATAAACAGCAATTTAGAGAATGCGCGCA
>DAOVBC010000027.1 GCA_030670715.1 Deltaproteobacteria bacterium
CCCCGCTGCTAAGTCATTGAAATGACCGGACACGCAGCCACCGGAGTGAATCGGGGAGACGCACCCCGTGAACACGTACGAATAAACAGGGCAGAGGTTCATGGTTCAGTGTTCTAAGCTGGAAGCAAAGGGCAATGCCTAAAATGCCTAAAATTAATAACGGTTGTGTCGGTTGAGCCGGTTAGCCCGTTGGACCGTTAGCCGGTTGTGAAGAACCTGAAACCCGCAACTCGCAACCGAAACTCGCAACCCGGAACCCAATAAGCCCAATAAGCCCAATGAACTCAATCAACCCAATGAACCCAATATACTCAATCAACCCGATAAACTTTGAGCCATAAATTGTTTTGCCAACAAATAGTAGGGCATATTATTCATTCGTCAACCAAAGAAAACAGCTTGCCCGGTGATTGTCGAACAATCCCTTTCAATTCCATCTGCAGCAGCATGCTGGAAAGTCTCCCGGGTTTCATGGCTGTCTCGCGCGCCAGATTATCAATATGCACAGGATATGGACCCAGGGCCTTATAGATTTGTGTTTCCTCATCGGTGAGTTTCTGCAAATTTTTCCGGGCTTTTTCCTGTTTTTGATCAGGTTTTGATACTCCGGCCGTACTCAGATAGGCACCGGCAATTTCATCCAGGATATCCTGGGCATTTTCCACCAGTTTGGCACCCTGCTTAATAAGGGTATGGGTGCCTGTGCTTTTAAAAGATTGTATGCTGCCGGGCACAGCGAAAACTTCTCTGTTCTGCTCTGCCGCAAGGCGCGCCGTGATCAGCGAGCCGCTTTTTCTGGACGCTTCAACAACCACCGTGCCCAGTGACATGCCGCTGATAATTCTGTTACGAACAGGAAAATTGTGCGGTTCAGGATCGGTTAACATAGGAAACTCTGTAATTACCGCTCCCTTCCGGGCGATCATCCGAGAGAGTTTGTGGTTGGCCGCCGGATAAATCCGTTTAAATCCGCTTCCGAGCACCGCAACGGTTTTTCCGTTGACCTGAAGTGCGCCTTCGTGGGCAGCAGTATCAATGCCCAGTGCCATTCCGCTAACGACTGTCAGACCCAAAGATGCCAGATCGGCGCAAAGACGCCGGGCGGTCGAAAGCCCGTATGCAGTGGCATTTCTGGATCCCACAACGGCAATGTATTTTGCATGTTCGTCGATGTTGCCTTGCAGATATAAAAAGGGTGGCGGATCAGGTAATTGCAGCAATAGTGGGGGATATTCCGAATCCGACATTGTCATGATTCGGATGCGTTTTTGTTTAACAAGTTCTATATCTTTTTTGACCCGGTCGGATATCCGGTGGTTTAGAATTTTCCGGGCCAGCCGAGGGGTCATGCCCTCTACCCGTAATAGATCCTCAATCGACGCTTCCAGAGCACACTCCGGTGATTCGAAATGATCAAAGAGACGTTTAAACAGATAGCGGCCAACACCCGGCACGCTGTTCAGGGTGAACCAAGGTAGAACTTTTTCCACTATGCTTTTTTCTTCTGTTCCTGCCAGGCAAGCAGTATCGGACTGGCAACATATATCGAGGAATATGTACCGATGATGACGCCGACAATCATGGCAAAAGCAAAGTCATGAATGATACCGCCGCCCAGGATAAACAGGGTTACCAGAACAAACAAGGTTGTCAGCGACGTCAGTATTGTACGGCTCAGCGTTTCATTGATGCTTCGGTTGACTATGAAACCAAGCGAGCTTTTGTGGTGCTTGCGCAGATTTTCACGGATGCGGTCGAATACGATAATCGTATCGTTGAGCGAATAGCCGATAATGGTCAACAGCGCTGCGATAATCGACAGTGTAAACTCTTTGTCAAGAATTGAGAAAAGTCCCACCGTAATCGTTACATCATGGATAAGGGCCACAATGGCGCCCATGGCGTATTTGAGCTCGAGAAACCAGAAAAGGAGCAGCGCGACAATCAGGGCCGCTGTGATCAAGAAGGGGACACTGACATTGAATAAATTGAAAACATACAACGCTCCTGCAAGGGTCGCCGCCATGATTCCGCTGACCATCCACTTCAGCTCAAAGCGTCCGGATATATAAATCGTGATAAAGAGCAGGGCATAAAACATGGCAAAAAGTGCTTTCTCCCGCAGGTCCCTGCCCACTTGGGGGCCGACCATTTCTACACGCCTTACTTCCACCTCGCTGCCGGTGGCTCTTACCAGAGCGCTTTTTAAAAGATCCAGAAACCCTTCTGAGGTTTCGCTGATTCGATCCGTGCGGATTAAGAATTCATTCTGGTTTTGCTCACCAAAAGATTGCACCGAGGATTTTTTGATGTCGATCGCCGCAAGACCCGATTTAATGTCGTCTATGGGAACCGCGGAGGGGAATCTGACCTGTATGAGCGTGCCGCCGGCAAAATCGATTCCGTATTTGGGGCCCCCATGCAAAAAGATCGAACCGATACTGATGATGATCATGGCCAGAGAAATCAGAAAGGCAATTTTGCGTATCCCGATAAAGTTGATGTTGATGTTTGGTTTTATAAACCGCATTTATTTATCCTCGTCATTAAACTCAGCAGCCGTTGGCGTGACAGCTGATTGTTTCATTGTTCCGTGACCCGGGCCCAGAATTTTGTATCCTGTTTCCTGTGTCCCGATTCCGATTTCAAATACTCAAGCGTTGAACCCTCCTGTAAATCAACAGGTAGTCGAATATAAGCCGGGTCAACACCAGTGCCGTGAACAGACTGGCAATAACGCCCAGGCTTAGCGTAACCGCAAATCCTTTGACAGGCCCGGTACCGAACTGAAACAAAACCAGAGCTGCAATCAAGGTGGTAACATTAGCGTCCAGTATGGTCAGGGTTGCCCGATCGTAACCGGAATCGACGGCTGCACGCGGTGTTTTTCCAAGATTCAATTCTTCGCGAATCCGTTCAAAAATCAGTACATTGGCATCCACCGCCATACCGATGGTGAGGATGATCCCGGCAATCCCCGGCAGCGTCAGAGTTGCCTGAAAGCCGGCCAGCCCTCCGGCTATCAGGATGATGTTCAAAACCAGCGCAAAGTCTGCAATAATACCGGATCCTTTGTAGTAAAAAATCATGAATAAAAGCACCAGGGCACCTCCGATACACATGGAGATCAGCCCCTTGCGAATCGAGTCGTGACCGAGAGACGGTCCGACAGTTCTCTCTTCCAGAATCTTAACCGGCGCCGGAAGCGCACCGGCGCGCAGGGCGATGGCCAGATCATTTGCTTCTTCGGTTGAGAAACTGCCGGTAACCCTGGCCCGGCCGCCGCTGATTTTCTCCTGAATCACCGGTGCGGAATAGACTCTGTCGTCCAGCACGATGGCCAGGCGTTTTTTTACGTTTTCCCCCGTAATCTTGGCAAAGATCCGACCGCCCTTACGGTCGAAATCCAATGTAACGTAAGGTTCGTTGTACTGTGAATCGATTTGGACCCGGGCGTCGGTGAGGTTGGCGCCCGTTAATAGAGTTCTTTTTTTCAGCAGAAACGGCGTTTGATTTGTTTTCCGGTTGGTTACCGGGTCAATGTCATACTGATAAAGGACTTCGCTGCCGCGGGGAACGGAACCTTTTAAGGCAGCGTTGACATCATTATCTTCATCTACGAGTTTAAATTCCAGCAGAGCGGTTTTTCCAATCAGGCCTTTGGCGCGCTGGGTATCTTTCACACCGGGAAGCTGCACCAGAATGCGGTTATCTCCCTGGCGCCTGATATCCGGTTCGCTGACACCGAATTGATCGATGCGGTTGCGGATAGTTTCCAGGGCCTGCCGGGTGGCCATGTCCTTGATGTGGTCGGACTCTTGGTCCGGTAGCCCCATCACAATCGTCGTTGCATCGCCCTCGGAAGTACGTGATATGATCTTCAACCCCTTGAACTCTGTGTCCAGCAGGACATTGAATTTTTCAATGTTTTGTGCGTCGGGTATCTTTACAGAGAATTTTGTACCGTTACCGCGTGTCAGGCCCATATTTCGAATGTGCTCTTTCTTTAACAGCCCTCGCATATCGAGACTGATCCGTTCGATATTGTTTTCCACGGCCTTTTCGGTTTCGACTTCGAGGACCAGGTGCATACCGCCCTGTAAATCCAGACCCAGATTGATTTTTTTGTAGGGCCACCATTCCGGTTTGATTGTCGGCAGCAGGTAGATGATCGCGGTGATAATGACCCCCGCAACAATGAGTGTTTTCCAGGAGAAATTCTTCAATGATCCGTCCCTCTCTACAATATGTCTTCATACTAAAGCCCCATAAACCTTGTTAGATGGAGCGTATCCATTCGCTGAAACGGGGGAAAACCGTTCAACAACCGAGCACCCGATACACCCAGGGCTCACTAGAAAATAGTTTCATCTTTTAGGCGATGGTGTATCCCGTCCGGTTGCGGTGCGAAAACTCGAAATCTGCCGGGTTCTCCCGTGTTTTCCGCGCCTTGCCGGTCGGGCACCTCAACTTCTAAAATAATGAACTTATTTTCTCATGAACCCCTGTCCATCTAACCTGCTGGGGCCTTTTTTTACTTCAGCTGTGTACAGGCGATAAGAGCGGGCCTTATGATTTTTTTTCCGGTTGTGCCTGTTGTGCCTGTTGTGCGGCTTGAACTATGGCACCGACATTGGCGCGGGCGACTTTGACGCGAACCTTGTCGGCGATTTCCACCGTGAGGGTGGTTTCGTCCAAACCGGTAATGCGACCATGAAGACCACCACTGGTGATGATACGGTCTCCTTTTTTCAGGTCCGAAATCATCGTACGGTGCGCTTTTGTTTTTTTCTGCTGGGGCCGGATGAGAAGGAAATAGAAAATAACAAACATGAGGATCAACGGGATAAACCCGGTGAATCCTCCTGCTCCCTCACCGCCTGCGCCTCCGCCTTGACCCATTGCGTATGCGATACTAATCAAAATAAAACCTCCTTATTTTTTCAAAATGGCGCTGATATACTTTAAATCAACGCTAAGGTCAATTGTTTCTTCATTTTTTTTGCCGGACCACACCGGGATCTTTCTGTTTTAGCTTATTCCGGGTATTTCCCGGTAAAAAACCGGTTTTTATACCCTAATCGAGCCAAAAAGCTCGATCAGGGTGTCCGTTGATAGTTGTCCGTGGTAGGTTGTAATAAAGGATTGTATCGATTTTATATACCACTCATTGACGAGATATGGAATACCGAATGCCATTCTTCTTAACGGACCACTAACAACCAGCAACTAACGTTGAGCGGTTACGCTCATTTAGGGTTATAGTAACAACAGTCTGCACTTCAGTATAGCGAATAAAGTAACAAGACCTGTCCGAACTTCAAGTTTTATTCACAAATGATGCTGCTGTCGCCCGGAAGCATAGAGCTGGCCCCCTCAATTGTAATTTCCAGATCCCGGCGCATCTCAAGATCGAGGATCTCTTTCTTTTTTTTGTTGAGCAAATAGTCCGCCACTTCAGTCGGTATCACACCCTTCACTTTGGAAATATCACGCTTTAACGTTTCAAGACGCAGTTTGCGTAAAAAACCCAAAACCAGCGTTTCGGTCGAAGGGACCACACCCTTGCCCCGGCACTTTTTACAGGTCAAATAACTGCCGAACTCTATGGAAGGTCTAATCCGCTGTCGTGACATTTCCACGAGTCCAAACCGGCTGATCCGGCCGATCTTGGTGCGGGCCTTATCGGTTTTGACATGAGTTTTCATGGCCCTTTCAATTTCCGATCGATGTTTCGGATCTTTCATGTCGATGAAATCGATTACAATCAGCCCTCCGAGATCCCTTAACCGCAGCTGACGCGCAATCTCTTCTGCCGCTTCGAGATTGGTCAGCAGGGCGGTCTGTTCAATTGATTTTTTCTGGGTGGCTTTGCCGGAATTGACATCGATGGCCACCAAGGCTTCAGTCTGTTCGATGACGATCGTTCCCCCGGATTTGAGGGCCACGCGGTTATCAAATATCGATGCAATCTGACTCTCCAATTCAAACTTGTTAAAAAGCGGTCGATCCCCCTTATAGAGTTTGATAATCTTGGTGTGCTTGGATGAAATGATTTTGATAAAGTCTTTTACTTCACGGTAGACTGGTGCATCGTCGATCAGGATTTCAGTGATTTCCGGTGTAAACGAGTCGCGAATGGATCTTAATACAAGGTTTCTTTCTTTGTAGAGCAGGGCAGGGGGCTGCTCTTTGTTGACTCTTCGCATTATGTTTTTCCACAGCCGCATGAGATATTTCAGGTCTTTATTGAGCAGTGTTTTGGTGCAGTTCATTCCCGCCGTCCGCACGATCATTCCGAATCCTTCCGGCAGTTTCAGTTGATTCATTATTTCTTTGAGGCGGCTGCGGTTATCTTCATCTTCGATTTTACGCGATATCCCCCGATGATCACTGCCGGGCATCAGAACCAGGTACCGGCCGGGCAAGGAGATAAACGTTGTCAGCATGGCGCCTTTATGCGCTATCGGGTCCTTGGAAATCTGCACCAGTAGTTCCTGACCGCGTTTGATGATTTTGTTTATGGAAAGATCTCCGGATGGGCTGTCATGGAAATAGTCTCTGTGAATTTCGTGTTGCTGCAGAAACCCGTGCCGTTCAGCGCCATAGTCGACAAAAGCCGCCTGGAGACTCGGTTCTATTCGGGTGATAATTCCTTTATAGATATTGCCATGGGTAATTTCTCTTGAGGCACTTTCGATGTGAAATTCTTCCAGCTTGCTTTCTGTTACTTTCGCAATGCGGCATTCTTCATTGTCGACTGCATTGATAAGAATCTTGCTGCTCATTTGATGATCAGTCCCTTTCAGATAAAAATCCACTAAAAAAAACAGACTATGAAATTGCAGGCTGCAAGTCAAACAATTTTTCACCCATGAAATTGGCGGGCAGTCTTGCTATTTATAATATATTATGGCATGAAACATCACCCAACCGTAAAGGACGGTTCAGAAAACTTTGATAGGGGAACCATAAAATGATGGTCGAGAAATACGATCCGAAGTCAATCGAATCGAGGTGGCAGAGATACTGGGAAGAGACGGATTTGTTCAGGGTGGAAGAAGACCCTGATAAGGAAAAATACTATCTGCTGGAGATGTTTCCGTACCCTTCCGGAAAGATACATATGGGCCATGTACGCAACTACACAATCGGCGATGTTGTGGCGCGTTACAAAAGAATGCGTGGATTCAATGTCCTGCATCCCATGGGCTGGGATGCCTTCGGCATGCCGGCGGAAAATGCCGCAATCGCAAACAACAGCCACCCGGCCAAATGGACGTATGAAAATATCGATCATATGCGATCTCAGTTGAAACGGATGGGATTCAGCTATGACTGGGGCAGAGAACTTGCAACCTGCCGGCCGGAATACTACCGATGGGAGCAATGGCTGTTCCTCAAAATGTATGAAAAAGGAATGGCCTATCGAAAAGAATCCTTTGTAAACTGGTGTGATCCATGCCAGACGGTTCTGGCCAACGAGCAGGTTGAAGCCGGGATGTGCTGGCGTTGCGGAAATCCGGTGCGCCAGAAAAAACTTTGGCAGTGGTTCTTCCGGGTAACCGAGTATACCGATGACCTTCTGCTGTATAGTGACCGGTTGCCGGGCTGGCCCGAGAAAGTCATCACTATGCAGAAAAACTGGATCGGCAAGAGTTTTGGTGCGGAAATCCGTTTTCCAATAGAGCACCCGGTTGACGAGACAAACAGGGAAATTCCAGTGTTTACCACCCGGCAGGATACGGTTTTCGGAGCAACCTTTATGGTATTGGCACCCGAGCATCCGCTGGTAATCGATCTTTCCAGAGGAACCGCACAGGAAAAAAATATTGACGCGTTCGTCGAACGAATGTCACAGCAGGATCGATCGGCCAGGACCGTGGACAGTTTCGAGAAGGAAGGCGTTTTTATCGGAGCTTATTGCATCAATCCGCTGACCCGTAAGCGAATTCCGATTTATACGGCCAATTTTGCCCTGATGGAGTACGGGACCGGTGCGGTGATGTCAGTTCCTGCCCACGACCAGCGGGATTTTGAATTTGCCAGGAAGTACGGACTGGATGTTATCGTAGTCGTAAAACCCCATGATGAGGAACTTGATTCTGAAACCATGACCGAAGCCTATACCGGCGAAGGGGTGATGGTCAACTCCGGCAGGTTCGATGGATTGGAAAACAAGCGTGCTCTCGACGACATCGCTGAATATCTTGAAAAAAACAAACTGGGCAAAAAAACGGTCAGTTTCAGATTGAGAGACTGGGGAATATCCCGGCAGCGTTACTGGGGCGCCCCGATTCCGATGGTCCATTGCGACAACTGCGGGATTGTTCCGGTGAGTGAAGAGCACCTGCCGGTTCTTCTTCCGGAGGATGCGGACATGCTCGAAGGCGGCAGGTCGCCGCTTCCCGCCCATGAATCGTTTATGAGAACCGCCTGCCCGAAATGCGGTAAAAAGGATGCTCGCCGGGAAACCGACACAATGGACACATTCGTGGAATCCTCATGGTATTTTGAAAGGTACTGCAGCCCGCAATATGACAAGGGCATGTTTGACAAAAAGGCGGTAGACTACTGGATGCCTGTGGATCAGTATATCGGCGGAGTGGAGCATGCCATCCTGCATCTGCTGTATTCACGCTATTACACTCGCGTGTTAAAAGATATGGGACTTGTGAAATACCGGGAGCCGTTTACCCGCCTTTTAACCCAGGGTATGGTCTGTAAAGAGACGTTATCGTGTAGCGAACACGGATTTCTCCTGCCGGAGGAAGTTACCGGCAGTGACGACAGCCGTATCTGTGCAAAATGCGGTAAAAAGGTTGTGGTCGGCCGCATTGAAAAGATGTCCAAGTCGAAAAAGAATGTGATTGATCCCAATGTCCTGCTGGACAAATACGGGGCCGACACAACCCGGCTCTTCTGTCTTTTCGCGGCACCGCCGGAAAGGGATCTGGAGTGGAGCGAGCAGGGCGTAGACGGCGGATTCCGGTTCCTGAATCGTGTGTGGCGGCTGTTTACGGTTTGGATGGATTCGGTAAAAGACACGGCACCGTTCAGGGGTAGTGCGGATTCTCTTGATGAGCCGGAGAAAGAACTGTACCGCAAAGCTCACCAGACGATATTTAAAGTCACAAAAGATATAGAAGACCGATTTCATTTCAACACGGCCATCAGTGCCGTGATGGAGCTCTTTAACACAATGTCCGCTGTTGAACCGGGAGACAGCACTGAGGATACGAGGGCGGTCATGCGGTTGGCCATGGATAGTGTGGTGCTCCTGCTATCTCCGATTGTACCCCATTTCACAGAAGAGCTCTGGAGGACACTGGGACATGATTTGAGTATCCTTCTGGAAAAATGGCCCGTCTGCACGGAATCTGCCCTGGAAAAGGATGAGCTGCTGATAGTTGTTCAAGTCAACGGCAAGCTCAGAAGCAGGTTTAACATTAGCGCAGATGAGAGCGAAGATGCCATCAAGGAGAAAGCCCTGGGTGACGAGCGGGTGCAAAAATTCATCAACAACAAGCCGATTAAAAAGGTGATTGTGGTGAAGAAGAAGCTGGTCAATATTGTTGTCGAGTGCGCAAAGCGCATAGCGTAGAGCAATGTGTGAAAGGATGGATTTTGTTTCTTTCAAGAAATACCGTATGTTTGTTAGTGCTGCTGAGCATTGCTACGTCCGCCTGTGGATATCGGTTTGCCGGCACCGGGGGCTTTCCTTCAGGTGTGAATCGTATTTTCATCAACCTGTATGACAACCGCACATCAGAAACCGGTATCGAAAATATTTTTACCGATGAGCTGATAAATGAATTTACAAGCCGGGGGAATGCATCGGCGTTGGGATTAAACGCGGCTGCGGCAGATGCCGTTTTAACCGGTGTGATAAAAAAAGTTAGAATTTACAACATTTCCAAGGCAAGCGAAATGATTGCTACAGAAAGGCGCGTGATTGTCACCGTCGATGCAACACTTACTGCAGTCGACGGCCGGACGTTGTGGCGCGCAGATGGTGTCCAGGGGACCGATACCTTTAAAGTAGACCAGAATAACAAGGATGCAACGGAAGTAAACAAGCGGGCGGCGATTGCCAGGGCAGCGAATGAGCTTTCAGAAAAATTATACAACCGCCTGGTTGAAGAATTTTAGCGTGAGATGGCGCATATAGTGGTTGTCAAAAAAACATTCCGGTAATCCAACGTTTTTTTCTACAACCACTTATACCGCAATTCCGTATTTCGGAACATAATCATGGAAAGCGGTATAAAACCCGGCGTCTCTTGAAAAATGCCCCGCGGGGTATGTAATATAATCGTCTTTAAAGTATGCTGACAATGGAGGGCATGCTAACCCTGGCTATTGCGTATCAGAGCGGCATATCCTTCTGGCGGGACATCTGCCTGCTATCCTTTTGCAGCGTTTACAATTTTGGAAAGGCGGGATATCTTTCGCGCAGCTGTTTTACGGTGAATAACGCCTTTTTTTGAGGCGTTGTCAATTACGGATTTCGCAGAATTCAGAGCGCTGACGGCATCCTCACCGGAGGTGGATTCGGCTACCAGCCGGACACTTTTAGTAACGGTTTTTATTCGGGTTTTGGTTGACTTGTTACGCACGCGCCGAATTTCGTTCTGGCGCGCTCGTTTTATAGCAGATTTATGATTCGCCAATTTCAGTTACTCCTTTTATTTAAAATTTATAAACCATGCTTTTTACAGAATCATAAACAGGCTGTCAAGGGTTTAATGTAGTTTATCCCGGAAAATTTAGGTCTCCGGGGGTAAATCAAAGACGACCCCTATGGGGTCGGTTTCTTAAATGAGTGCACAACGAAACTAATTTATGTCTGATAACACGCGTGTGACCCGGGCAGCCGGTACTGTCGGTGCCGCTACCTTCCTGAGTCGAATTTTCGGCTATATTCGAGATATGGTTCTTGCCGGATTCTTTGGGGCAGGGGTCCTGACAGATGCTTTTATCGTCGCATTCAGGATACCGAACCTTTTAAGACGACTGTTCGGGGAAGGTTCGCTGGGCATCTCTTTTATCCCTGTATTTTCTGAATTTCTCGAAAAAAACGGGAAACAGGAAGCCTTTCGTCTGGCGCATTCCGCTGTCCGATTGCTTTCCATTGTGCTGGTTATCGCTGCCGTTCTGGGAATTTTGTTTGCACCATGGATAACTCGCGCAATAGCCTATGGTTTTACCGATTCACCGGAACAATTTTCATTGACGGTTACCCTGACGCGCATCATGTTCCCTTACATTTTTTTTATCGGCATGGTTGCGCTTTTCATGGGTATTTTAAACGTTCTGGGGCATTTCGCCGCACCGGCTCTGGCGCCGGTCCTGTTGAATATTGCAATGATCGGCTCTGTATTGCTGGGTTCCCGTGTTACGGATGATCCCACAGCCCGACTGTACTGGCTTGCGGCCGGTGTGGTTGCCGGTGGATTGCTGCAGCTTTTTTTTCAGGTACCATTTCTGGTTAAAAACGGATTTCATTTCTGGCGGAAAGCAAAATTGATTCATCCCGGGCTTAAAAAGATTGCCGCCATGTTTCTGCCGGCAACTTTCGGTGCGGCTGTTTTTCAGATGAACACCCTGATCGGCCAATTCCTGGCTTCATTTCAGCCCGCAGGGAGCATTTCATATCTTTATTTTGCAGATCGCCTGGTGCAGTTCCCGTTGGGTATTTTCGGCATCTCCACGGCCACCGCCGTATTGCCCATCTTTTCCCGTCAGTCTGCTGCTGAAGATTATGAGGGTCTTAAAGATACCTTTTCTTATTCCATGAACCTTGTTTTTTTTATAACCGTACCCGCCATGGTAGGGCTCATCGTATTAAGGGAACCGATTGTAGCCCTGCTGTTTCAACGCGGCGCTTTCAGTGCTGAAGCCGTACAATTGACGGCCCATGCCCTGTTGTATTATGCTATTGGGTTATGGGCATTCGCAGCCGTGAGAATTGTCGTAGCTGTTTTTTACGCCATGCAGGACACCGCTACGCCCGTTAAGATTGCCCTGATTTCCATTGCGGCCAATTTCCTGCTGGGAATTAGTCTTATGGGCCCCATGGGTTTTGGCGGACTGGCACTTGCTCTCTCTATATCCATGATCCTGAACCTGGTCTTTCTGGCGGTGGCATTACGATCAAGATTGGGAGCATTGGGTGGCAAGAAAATTGCAGCTTCCGCTTGCCAAACCGCTGCCTGTTCTGCAATAATGGGAGCAGTCGTATGGCTGATAGCGGACAACATATTTCCTGTTGAAAACAGCACCCCTATGGATCTTGCCGTAGGACTTGCGCTGAGTATAATGACCGGTCTGATCGTTTATGGCGCCCTTTCTTATTTCTTCAGAGGACTGGAATTGAAAAGGCTTTTTAAGCTTACCGGGGGCGGGGCGGAAAAGTGATGACATCAAAGCAAAAAATTTTATTGTCGGTCGCGGTAATGGCCATCTTTTCGATGTTGCTGTTTATTGTATTCGGAGATAACGGGGTGGCGGATCTTTACCAAATTAAAACCCGGAGAGATACCCTGGTAGAAAAAAATGAAGCCCTCGCCCGGGAAAATATTCATTTGTATCGTCAAATCGAGCGATTAAGAAATGACCCCGGTTATATTGAAAACATTGCCAGACAGGAACTGGGCATGATCGGCAAAGACGAAGTTATTTTAAAACCGCGGCAGGGCAGGGCAACGAAATAGTCCCTTATCCGGTTTATCCAGGTAAGCATGACCCTATTCGAGCCAAAAGCTCGATTAGGGTGTCTGTAGATAGTTGTCCGTGG
>DAOVBC010000288.1 GCA_030670715.1 Deltaproteobacteria bacterium
CACCTCATCGCCGATATCGACAACCTGCGAATCGGCAAATTCGATTCTGGACAAGGATGAATCCAGGCCAGCTATCTTGACCAGCGCCAGGTCCAGCGGTACATCATAGGCCAGAATTTTACCCCTGTAGCGAAGTGTAAGGTCTTTTTTATAATTACCGGTTACCCGTTTGGGTTTCAGAAAGATCGAAATTTCGGATTTCATTCGCGAGGAACCTTTTTTTGTGAATAGGTGAGCATTGGTAATGATCAGTCCGTCCTCACGGATGATCGATCCGGTTCCGACATTACCCATTTTTGAGCCTTCTGAGGCCAGAATGAAGACAACCGCCGGGCCGGCCTTCTGATATATTTGTTTCGGGGTTGCTGCCGTTGCCGGCGTGGCAACCAGCCACAGGCATATCACGATTAATCCGGATACTGCTGTGCTCGTTTTCAATTTATTCACCGCATTTCACCTCCTTTCCTTGTGCTGTACACTTTACCTTAGTTCATGTATTCGTAAATTACGATGGCGTATAAGATAATGAAACCATAAATGTTGGTCAAAGTACAATTTCACCACAGAGCACGCAGACCCGCCCGCCTCGCCTGAGCGGCTCGCAATGGCGGGCAGGGGACCACAGAGGCAAACAAAATAATCTTTAATTTTTTCTCTGGGTGCTCAGCGGTCTCTGTGGTGAAAAAAATTACCAATAATATATCACTGTAATTATGAATTAGAGTACTTAGCAATGGATGTGGCATGCCATATCCATGTTGGATCAGTTTCCTTTTGAAAGAATATACTGTGTCAAATCCGCTGAGATCTCTTCGGCCAGCGTCTTGCGCATCTTCCGTATCGCACGCTCTTCAGCCTGGGCAAGGTTCAAGTGCCCGGCCTTTCCGGTTTTCTGCACACTTCCGAAAACGGCGCCGCCCTGCTGATCGACCAGATCAAAATATGCCTTCCAGCGTACAAATTTCCAGTTGGATGCACCCTGCTCGATCGGTTTGATGTCTATGGTGCCCCGGGCCAGAACACTCGCCCTGGGGATATCTTCGGTAATGGAAAATCCTTTTCGATTGAGCGCTTCAACCAGTGCCCGCTGAATCTCATCCGCTCTGGTGCCTTTGACGGACAGCGCGATGAAAAAATCTCTGAGGAGAACATCGTTCAGGCGCTTTTTAATTTCCGTGAAACTGACGGCGGGAGAAATTCCCCTGCCGATCGGGCTGATAATCCGAAGCTCTGTGTCATAGGCCTGACGGAGGATGTGGTTGCGGACGCACAGCTGAAGGTGTTGAACCTGGCTAAGCTTGTCTTTTTGCTGCAGGGATTCCGAATAGAGCTTCCGGATATCACGATCCAGTTCTTCAATTTTCTGTCGAAGGATTTTTTCTGTTTGATACCGGTCCAGAACGGCAAGGGCATAAAACTGCCGGGCCGGCCCTGATTCTCTGTAAACCTGAGAGATGCGAACCCCTGAAAGAACCTTGCGGGTGGACACGTTGGTAATCTCTTCAAAATTAATATTTTCCGTGGAACTGGACTCACCCCCGGCGGTGGTTTCCCGGATCTCCTGGTAGGTCCGGTTGCTTGAACGGATATCACTGTAAAATATTTTGGCAATTTCAGCCCGGGCCTTGTCTTCTGCCGTCGGCCGGTCGGCGCCGTATCCAACGGCTGTCAGGAAGCGATCAGGCGGGAACTGTTTGCTTCGTCCGTCCACCCAGTCCGGCCGCTTTCCGTTTATGACCGGAACCGTACCTGCTGATTCCCTGCCGGGTGACCCGCCCCGGCCGGTGCCGGGAGATCCATTTTGCGGTTGATACTGCGCCGGTGATCCGGTCTCTTCGGCGCTCAGTTCAGAGAACGCCCGGTCCGCTCTTGCACGGATGTCCTCTTCGGGAATGTTTTTCTGAGGCTGTGAGGCGCATCCTGCCAGGATGATCAGCAAAATTGCACACAGTCCGCTAAAAGATCTGCAGAAAGCTGTAAAATGAGGCACGCTATCTACCTTTCCGCTTCCAGGGTACCCTGTACCCCGCAGGATTCTATCCGGAATATTTCATAAAATATCCCGGATAAATCCCTTATGTGTATAACGGATAAGCGCATAAACGGTTGACACCCTATTTTATCGTATCGTGCGCTGGGTAATGAATTTCTTTTCACCGCTGCCGGCGGTGAAAGGTTGAATTGCTCTGGTCAGTACTACTCCCCCGCCGGCATTGACAAAATCGATTTCTCCCGCATACATACCGGCCGGAACAAGGGCCCGGCCGACTCTGACCTCATCCGGCAGCATCCGCCAGTATCTGACGTCCGCCTTTTCGGTCGCAGCTGCAGCCACGTTGCCGGCAATCTGAACCAGCAGGCCGGCCAGATCCCCGCCCTGATCCTGGGCTATTTTCGATGCGCCCTTGGTGGTGAGATATTTGGTCGTGGCACGGGCGACCGCTTTGGTCTTGATGCGAGCCATATGATTATCCAGGTTTATTACCGCGATGGATCCAACATCCTCCATCAGCCAGGTTGAAAAACGGTACGTTTTTCCGCTGTCCAGATGCCGCAGCCGTATCACTCCACGGGAGATGGTATATTTTTTTTCTTCAAATCTGGGATATGCAACTTTAACAATATAACCATCCGGCATGGGAACCACCCAGATTCTTTCCACTTTTTCGGGCCCGATGCCATTGTAGTGAATAACGATGATTTCTGCCGCGTTTCTTTTTTCATCAGGATCCGGGTGTTTAATATCCGGATATATCTGTTTAATTTCGTCCATTTCCTTATCGAAACCGAGGGCCTGGGCGGAACTCAGCAGGTTTTCAATCAGAAATTGCGGCGCTTGAACACCGTAGTTGGGCAGATAGTCGGTCCGATACACTTTTTCGGCCCGGCGGTAGGAAATAAACGCATCATTGATTTCGTTTTCGGCTTCGTAAAGCAATCCCATCAGAAACCGGATGAAGCCATCTTCTTTGTAAACGTTTTTTTGATCTTCCCCATAGTGACTGTTGATGATGTTCAGCTCGTTGTCCAGCTGTCTGGCTTCCACAAGGGCATCTTCGGTGTTCCCCATGCCGGCATAATTCAACGCCATGAACAGATTCACCAGGGCATCTTCAAAATCTTCTCCGCGGTAGGGAATGGTGTTGTCGTTGAGAATAAAAGAGGCCGTCTGTTTTGAGATGGAACGCGTATACAATTCATCCAGGATCGCTTCGGCTTTTAACAGGCTCCGATTGCTTTCTTCGTAGTGCCCCGCATAGTGCTCCACGAGACCGTCTTCCATATAATAAAGAGCGGCGTTGCGCTTCTTGTAGCCGTCCTTGTTTTCATCCAGTAATTTTAAAGCGGAGTCATAATCCTGCTCGTAAATGTACTGGTTCATCTGGACGTAATGATCGGCCTTGGGGGCACAACCTGCCGCCCAGACCGCTGCCAGTACAATCATGCAGCAACAGGCGATTTTAGCGGTATTTATTCTGCTTACGGGGCTCACTATTATTTATGCTACCACTTTACCTTGGGTTTCGTGATCAGTTTTTTGATTTTCTTGTCTCCGATCCACACCTTGAGATTGTTTCCCATGTCAATCAGTTCCAGGTCCACCTGATAATACATGACGGCCTTCCCGCCGATATCATCCCGGATCGTATTGATTGTGCCGATCAGCATATAATCCGCACCGATTTCCTGACCG
>DAOVBC010000156.1 GCA_030670715.1 Deltaproteobacteria bacterium
AATAATTGACAATTTTTCAGGTATGCAAGATATTCAGAATTGAGCACGAAAGAGAAGGTGACAGCGAAGAAATGGAATTTCAATTCAAATGGAAAGGAAATCGAAAATGTATTCCGTGATGATCCGAATTGGCAATACCCGAAAAATCAAACGGGAGGTATTTGAAGATTCTGCCGCAGCGGAAGCCTATTTTAATAAACTCTGTGATCGCAGAACGGATTACCCCGCCTCCGTGGTGCTAGCAGAAAGGATTCTGGTAAGAAAAAAGTTTCGAATCGACAAGAACTGGCAAGGGGATCGCTTTATTACCGATGAAGATTTAGGATGACGGCGGTATTCCATCCAAAGGCCGATTATCCAGCTTTTCATTCACCGCATCCTTCTCCGCTTTTATTCTTTCCAATTCTATTCTTGCAGTTCGACGGAATTGCTCAGTGTCCCGATACCTTCCAAGGTTACATTGACGGTGTCGCCGGGCATGAGATAAACGGGGGGCTTGCGTGTGAATCCCACACCACTGGGTGTTCCGGTAAGAATCACCGTACCGGGCAGCAGGGTTGTACCGGTTGAAAGAAAGGAAATTAATTCGGCCACGGGAAAAATCATGTCTCTGGTGTTAGCGTCCTGCATAACCTGTCCATTGAGCTCACAGGTCAAATGGAGGTTCTGGGGGTCTTGAAGCTCATCGGTTGTAACCAGCTCAGGTCCCAGAGGGCAAAATGTGTCAAAACTCTTTCCCCGCACCCACTGGCCGGAGCCCCGGCGTCCTTGCCACCGTCTGGCCGAAACGTCATTGGCCGCCGTGTAACCGAGTACAAAACCCATGGCCTCGGCCGTACTCACATCTTTGGCGGCCTTGCCGATGACCACCGCCAGCTCAGCCTCATAATCCACCTCAGGCGGCTCCATACAGGAGGGGTGCAATAGGATGGGATCATGGGGATTGGTAATCGAGGCCGGATTTTTCATAAACACCACCGGATACTTCGGTGCCTCCATTCCGGTCTCTTTGGCATGTTGATGATAGTTGAGGCCGATGCCGAAAATAGCCGGGGGTAGCACCGGTGCCAGCAGCTTTTTCACACGGCCAATTGTATCGGTTTCTTTAAAACCGGCGATCAGATCCCCTTCCAGTAGCTCGGCTTCGCCGTTCCCGTAATTTTGGCCGTAACGGTGATGACCCGCTTCATCAATAAACCTTACAATACGCATTCGTCATCCTTTCACCTCCGCTGTGGTCATTCCGAATGAAGAACTTTCAGCTTGGCGTCGATCAGCTGGCCCTGTGAGAGGCGCAGCAGATTTTTAAGTTTGTTCATCAGATAGTGTTCGTACTTGTCCATTTTCCCGTCGACATAAACCATTTGCCACAGAGTTTCAATGATTTCGATTTTTTCGTCTATTGAATAATTTTTATTGATCAACCTGGCAAACTGCCAGAGGTCGACGCTTTCTGCCAGTTCCTTATCGGCCTCTGCGACCAGCGCGTCGGCATGTTCCCGGGCTAATCCGTATTTTTCCTTCATAATTGAAAGAATTGTGTCCATCTCCTCTTCGGTAAACTTTTCGTCTATGCGTGCCATCTCCAGAAAGAGGGCACATGTTGCGATTCGTACGTCATGCTCAGTATCGTGACCTGAATCCTCAGTGCCGCCGGTCGCCGGCTGGCTGAAAAATCGTTTTAGGCTGTTAATCATTCGAAATTATCCTTGTAATGGCTAAAGCTTTTCGGGAGGCATCTCTTTTTGGAGCGCCAGATACTTGGTTTTGTTGATGACCTCCTGCTTTGAATACTGGGCCGCTGCTACGGATGTTGAGAAACCAATACCCATAAAAAGCAACACCAACCATGTCGTCAAGCGCCTACACATATTTATCTCCTTTGTTGAATAATTTATCGAAGGCCGATTTAATTGTCAACGACGATTTTCCCGGAGGCCTGCCGTTTCAACCTGGAAGAAAACAGCTCCGCTTGACTTGGGGATAGGCAACATTATTTTTAAACTTTGACTTAGATCATGTAATCGTGATTGCGCCCGGGTTAAAAAAACAACAGGCCGATACACTCGGGGACGATATCATCAGCACAGATCCTTGATGGCGGCGATTTCAATCCCGAAAATTAGCAAAATAAATGAGGAAAATGCGATGGATCAAAAACAGGAACTTCAAAAAAAACTGGAAGAGATCGACAAACAGATTCAGGAAACTGAAAAACAGCTTCCGGCCCATTCGGTCAAACCGCCGATCATGCAAGAGCTATTTGAGCTGGAGGATCAACGGGAGGCCATTGTGGCCCAATTGAAAGAACTTGAGGCCAGGTAAAACGGCCTTAAGGTTGGCTATCTTCGAAATGAAGTTATCCCGCCGGCCAATCCCGAAAAAATGACTTTCAGGGATTGTAAAGGTGCCGGTCCCCTGGTGGTCAGTTTTGCCAATAACACCAACCATCTGATTGCCAGCACCTTTGCCGGTCGGCTGGATGCGCTTGAATCAGCCTGCAAGGGTCTCGGGGGCCAACCTGTCGTGGATGCCGTGTCCACGGATCTGTCTGTGAAATTCCAGGCCCTGCCGGGAGTGCCCCAGTACTTGAGTTTTAATGATCGGGACGACGATTTTCCGGCCCAGAGCCATCTGCTTTTCCAGCGATCAGCAGAACGGTATCTGAACCTCAAAAGCCTGTTTGTATTAGGTACTTATCTGGCCGGCCACCTGATTAAAAGCTCTGAAAAACCCGCATAAATTGCATTTCGCAAATGCAACTGGTTTATTTTTCAACCTAATCTCCTTTCAAGGGGGAGGTTCGATGGAACCTCCCTCTTTTTTATTGCTCTTTATAGTGTGTCCCAGAAAAAAACTTATTTAAGATCTCTGGCAAACATACACAGAGCGTTATTAAATTAATTCATAGCTCCGGGCTAAGGGAGGTCAGGTTGTTTGCTGCGGGATAATTTTTCAAACCGCTTTTTTTGTTTGTCCCTGAAATTTTCAAGTTCCCGCAGCAACGCCGGGTTGGCACAACCGGATTCAGATATCCGCCCCAGGTAATTTTCCAGGTCATTTAAAAATTGCTGTCCTTTTTTAACGTACGTGTCTCTGGCACCTCCCACTTCCATTCGCATACACATGTCATATAGTCCGTAATAGGCATCATTGAAGTATAAGAGTTCTTTTGCACATGCAGGCCCGAAGATTTTGCAAAGTACTTTCCATAGCGCCAGCTCCGGTTGGTAGCCAGAGGTGTTCCATTCATAATCGGCAACCGTTGCATATTTGGCCTTGAGAATTTCCCTGTAGGCATTGCCGTTTGTGTAAATGCGCCCACCGTCACTGAAATTTTGAAAATTTTCCGGACGATACGTATCAAATGGTTCAAAGAGGTTGCACATCCTCACCTTTCCCGGGTAGTAGGTGGTATACCCCCCGTAACGCCTTGTTTCGAGGTTTCTGGCATATAGGGTATTGTCCCAGATCATCGGCCATCTGCCGATAAGCGCCCGGTAGCGGTAAAGATCGGCCATATCAATGGACAGGGATCTTATGGTCGGGCCGGTCCATATAATCGCAACATCCGGGGGAATCTGAAATGTCAGCTCGTTAAAATATAATTCAGCTTTTCCCTGACCGCGATCAATATGTTCATTGGAATACCACGGCGGGCAAAATTCAAGTCGTGTTCCCGGATAATCAACGTCCAACCACTGCTTCAGGTTATTGATGACATAGGCCTGAGCATTTTGCAGATTAATGAAGCGTTGTTTATCTTCCGCCGTATACAGTGAATAGTTTTGTCGATTTTTTCCGGTGTGTGGCACAACATCATCGGCCAGGAGCATAACGGTATCCGCACCGGCCTCTAAACCGATTTTTAAGAAGTCTTTCAGCCGATCGAGACTTTCCGGGCTGCTGTGGGTCCAGGTATATCTTAATTGCTGATTGAGGTTTTCGGCCGCTGCTTCAAACGGAAAATGAGAATACGGGTTCGCCATCACCGCCAGGCTCATGACACCGGTTTTTTTGCATATTTTACCGGCTTCTGCGACACCCTCTCGATATAAGTCATCCGGCTGATACCAATTTTTATTCTTCGTTTTATAGCTGGCATACATCTTATTCAATTTGTAAAGACTCATGCCCTCGATATTTTCAAGGTCATTTTTTAACTCTTCGGCATTTCTCCACTTTTTAAACGCCAGCGCCCGGCCCAGAAAATCCGGATAATCGATGACGGTGGCATTGTGATAGACAAAGCTGTCTTTGGCAAATAGCTGCAAAGCCGTAGCGGCGGCATAGTAGCTTGCCACCGGTGTTTGTCCCATCAAGAAAACAATATGACTGCCGCCGACCTGTACGGTCTTTATGATATATCCCTGTTGTTGGTCGCGGATGGCATTCAGGGGAAGGTCGGGCTGAACCTGACGATAGATTTGGTTTTTACCGATACTGAAAATCAGCCTGGCGCCCAGAATTTCGTTGATGGAAAAACCGGTTTGCACGATCCGGGTTTTCACGGCTCTGTGTTTCCCGGCGGTTAAACCGTTGTTGAGCATGCCGTCGATTTTTTTTTGCAATACCTTGGCAGCCGTCTGCTCTGCCGGCTCCGGATTTTTGGGAAGAACGATCACCGGAAGATCTGAAGCTGAATAATGGTCGTCGTAGTAAACCACATCATTTAGCTGCTGAAAGCTTTTGGGTGTCGGAATGATGCTTTCTTTTAGCGTTAATTGCCTGTCAAAATAGGGCCTGAATCGCTCCAGGGCCGTAAAATTCCATTTCGAGTAGCGATAGTCGATATCGTCTATCCACATCGTCCCTGTGCCTTTTAAGCCCAGAAACAACCGGACGTAGCGTGTGTTGTCGGGGATATCACCCTCCGAGAACGGATAATTATAGGATCGTCCGCGCACCCTTGTCCATGGGAAATCATCTATGGTCCAGTAATTGGAAAAAGAATAGCTTTTGTCTGAGTTGTCTATCAAATTGTTGCTGACCGGATTCATGGTGTCCGGTTCGATCGGTCGCTTATTTCCATCAAAAAATAAAACCTTTATCACCACCGCATCGTAAAGCTTGACTCCCAGCCGGTGTTTATGGCTGACAATATGCATCAATCGAACATGGTAGGTAAAATTGTAGTTTCCAGGAATCACGGGCAGAAAATCACTGAGAACGCCCTCGGCTTCATCCCGTTCACCCGCCTTGTGTCTGGTAATTTTAACGGCGTGGCTGCCGGAGTTTACCTCCCGTCCGTCGGCGTCGCCTGATTTTTGACCGGTCCATCGAACATGGGGTCCAACCGTTTCCCAGCCCGGGAGTACGGGGTTGTCTGCGGCTTTACTTGCAGCCCGGCGGCCGTCTTCAAAAGACGGGTTGATGACAAGATTACCCGCTTCGAACCGGGCCTGCCGCAGATCATAAGGAATGCTCAAAGGGTCGGAACTGGACCATCCGTCTGAGACGTATTTTTCGCCGGCTTTCTCAACAGCGGTACAAGCATTTAGAATAAGGACGCAGCAGAAAAAAAACAACAGAACTGGCTTCATTATCAGCACCCGATTTATTTTTAGTGGTTTAAGTCATATTCCTTCCAGTTTATCACACCCTTGTTTTTACATCAAAGATGAATGCGGCGTTGACAGTCCGGGCCTTGTTCTGTATGTGAATGTTTAATATTAACCGCTTCGATATTCCGGATTCTATACCCTAACGTATGCAACATTGGGGTTTACAAAGGAGGAACAGGTGCGCAAAATTCTGTTTACGATTTTAATCCTGGTAGTTTTTTCTGCTGTCGCTGGAACCATTTTTCTGAGGAGTTATATCCCGGACTATGACATGAATCTGGTGGCTCCGGAGCTCAAAAATAAAGTCACGGTTGAGCGCAATCGATTCGGCGTGCCGACAATTATCGCCGCCGATGACGACGATCTGTATTTTGCCTGGGGCTATGTCAACGCCCAGGATCGTTTGTTTCAAATGGAAATCACCCGGCGGATTGCCCAGGGCAGAATATCCGAATTCGCCGGCGAATCAACACTCAAAAAAGACATCTTTC
>DAOVBC010000256.1 GCA_030670715.1 Deltaproteobacteria bacterium
CCTCCCGGAAAGGCTGACATCTGCCGGGGCTGAGCGGAGCAAAGACCGTGAAGTGATGCAGGCACAAGATATGCCCAAAGCAGTCGGGGAAGTGGCCGCCACGTTGAGCTGGACCCGAAACAATGTAAAAAGCAAAGGATCGGAAGCCATTGCCTGGCAGTCAGCAGACGTCGGAAAACTCCTGTACGATCGCGATGCGGTTCAGACCCTCAATCGTTCGGCGGCTCAAATCACTTTCGATGAGGATAACAGCATCGATATGGGCTCTAATTCGTTGCTGATCATCAAGCAGATGAACCACGATCCTGTACATCATGAAAAGCGGTCTTTCATGGTTTTAGTGGACGGTGACCTCCACGGTCATCTGGGTGCGGGAGGTAAAGATTCCATGTTTGTGCAGGTCAGCACCCCCGGAGCGATGGTCAAGACACGGGGTGGCAGCGGTGCCGACGGCACGGTTGATTTTAAAATCTCAATTAATCCGGATAATTCGTCCACCATCGCCGTATACAGTGGATCGGCCGCGGTAATTGCCCAGGGGCAGACCGTTATGGTGGGCGCCAATCAAGCCACCGTCGTTGGCCTCAACCAGGCGCCCCTGGCACCCGGAGAGCTGCCCGATCGGGTGCACTTGAAAACGCCCTCGGCCGACAGCGCTTTTTACTATCGAGATCTTCCGCCGAAGATCCGGTTCGCCTGGCGCAGCAAACCATCGGTTACAGGATTTCATTATATTCTGGCACGGGACAGTTACTTTCATGAGATTGTTACCGACGAGGTCTTTTCAACCGACCGGTTCAACCACGGCAATTTGAAAAAGGGAACGTATTACTGGAAGGTGAGTGCCAAATCCGGGACCATAGAAGGCATGTTCAGTGAGACACGGCAGTTCAATGTGGTCCGGGATACGACGCCCCCATCGCTGCAGGTGCGCTTTCCGCCTGGAACGGTTAGCACCGGAAGGTATATCTTGCGCGGCAAGACGGAGCCGGGCGCTCGGGTGTTCGTGGGAGGCAAGCGGGTGTACACTACAAAGACGGGTAAATTCGAGTACCGTTTGAAGCTTCGTCCCGGTATGAATGTTATTGTTGTAGAGGCCTTCGACGGTGTGGACAACGTTGCATATCGATCACGACGGGTGGTCAGTAAATATTAAAACGTAGAGGAAAAGGATATGTTTAAGCGAATTAAATTCCCGATCCGGTTTAAAATCTTGATTGCGCTCCTGCTGATTGTTACCACCGCGGTGGGCATTATCACCTTTACCATGGCGAAAGTGTTTCACGAGGATAAATCGGCCTACATCCACGATCTTACTTCGGAAATGGCCATGCACACGGCGGCTGAGACCCGCGCACTGCTGGTGGGATACCGCGAACGCCTGCAGGTGTTTTCCCGTCTTTTATTCGAGAGGAATTTTGCGCCGGAGCAAAAATCCAGGCTCCTCAAAGAGCTGTTCGAGGATTTCCAGGAGTTTGTGGCCATCACACTTTATGTGGACGGGACAGAACTGACCACTGTTTACGATGCTCGGACCCTTGAGGCTGCCGGGATAAAAAAAGAGGCGCTGTCAGCCTATTTTAAAAAACACCCCATTCCGATTAAACGCGTTGCCCGTGGTGCCGTGTACGTCGTGAACTCAACAATAACCAAAAAACTGCCGGCATTTACCCTGGCGATATCATATGAGTTGCCGGAAAGTGAGAGCCGCAAGGCTGTCGTGGCGGCGGTTATTCGTCTGGACGGTTTGCAACGACTGGCCGGGCGTTCAAAAGTGTTTACGACCTTCATCGTCAACAACAGGGGCAAACCGCTGGCGCACACCAACCTGAATCAGGTTGTCAAGCGCAGGCCTGTCAGTTGGGTGGCCGGTATCAAGGGCTTGAAAAAAAAGAAAATACATGGATCCACCCATGAGTTTGTACAAAGCGGACAGGAGATGGTGGGGGGACTGGCAGCTATCGGTATCAGTGATTTGTTTGCCGGGGTGCAAATCCCCAAAGCGGCGGCATATCTGACCGCGCGCGAATTGCTCAACAACCTGATCGGTATGGCCCTGATTTTGCTGATCGCCTCGGCCATTATCGGTCTGTTCGGATCGCGCCTGCTCACCCGCCCACTTGAACAGTTGTCCAAAGCAACCAAAATTGTCGCCAAGGGCCGCTTTGACGTTCAGGTAGCATCGACCTCGAGCGATGAAATCGGTGACCTGGCGGGCTCGTTTAACCAGATGGCTTCCGAGCTGGACTCACGGGAAAAGCAGCTCAAAAGTGCCCAGGAGGCCCTGGTTCAATCGGAAAAGATGTCCGCCTTCGGGCAACTGGGAGCCGGGATTGCCCATGAAATAAAAAATCCGCTGGCCGGCATTCTCGGCCTGACCCAGCTTTCCATCCGCAAAATGGATAAAGATGATGCGATTTATAAGAATCTTTCCATCATTGAGAAAGAGACCAACCGCTGTACAACCATCATTCAAAACCTTCTGAAATTTGCGCGTCAGGAAAAAGTGAAATTTGAATCCGTTGATCTGAACGGGATTGCCGAAGACGCCATGGCGATTGTCGAACACCAGCTGGAAATGAACAAAGTCAAGCTGCAAAGTGATTTCGATCCCGCACTTCCCAGGGTTTCCGGTAATGCAAACCAGATTCAACAGGTGCTGATCAATCTGATGATCAACGCCCAGCAGGCGATGGAGGGTCGCGCCGGTGAGGTTTCTGTGACCACACTGGGTGGTAATAACGGTCACGTCGAAATCAAAGTCAGTGATACCGGGCCCGGCATCCCCGAAGAATTGCAGGCCAAAATATTTGAGCCTTTTTTCACCACCAAGTCTGTCGGCAAGGGTACCGGTTTAGGACTTTCCGTCAGCTACGGTATTGTTAAAGAACACAAGGGAGAAATCCAATTGGAAAGTTCACCGGATAGCGGAACCACTTTTTCAATCATTTTTCCGGCCATCGTTATGAAATCCCGCTGTCCGCAATGTAAGAAAGCATTTAAAATTCGACCGAATCTTGTCGGCCTGAATAACAAATGTAAAAATTGCGGCAGTGTGTTTGAGATTAAAGAGCTGGCATAATGGTGAAGTAACATCAAAAAAGAAAATAGCGGGGAAGCAATGAGATTACCTGAGGACATGCGTATACTGGTTGTTGATGATGAGGCAAGTGTTCGCACCGTACTGACACAGGTGCTGGAAGAAGATGGATTTCGTGTGGCAGAAGCGGCCAGCGGAGATATTGCGCTGCAGCTGTTTGAAGATGAACCTTTTCAACTGGTAATTACTGATATCGTTATGCCGGGAATCAACGGTATTGATCTGCTTAAGAAAATTAAAGCGCGGTACCCGGCGACGGAAGTGATCATCATCACCAGCCATGCTTCCCTGGATACGGCAATCGAAGCTCTCCGGTGCGGTGCCTATGATTATCTTTTTAAACCCTTTAAAGACCTGAATTTTATATCCATGGCCGCCAAACGGGCAGTTGAAAAAATAAGATTAACGGCCGAAAACAGGATGCTGGTGGCCAGATTAAAGGGGCAGAACGCGGATCTTGAAGGACGGGTAAAAAAACGTACAGCCGAACTGGAGAAAATCAACGACCAGCTGCTGCAGGAAATCCAGGAACGCATACGGGCGCAGGATGCAGCCGAAACGGCTAACCGGGCCAAAAGCGAGTTTCTGGCCAACATGAGCCATGAGCTCAGAACGCCGTTGAATCACATCATCGGATTTACAGAAATCACATTGAGCAAATATTTCGGAGAACTTAACGAAGTTCAGGAAGAATATCTGCATGATGTCATGGAAAGCGGAAAGTACCTGCTTTCCTTAATCAATAACCTGCTGGATTTGTCGAAAGTAGAGGCCAGACGCCTGAAACTCTCAACCCGTAATGTCAACATAAATACCCTTTTAAAGAAAAGTATTGGCATTTTTATGGAGCAGGCCTCAAAGCGCAATATTAAGCTTTCAATGGATATCGACGGCGTCAACGGCAGTATACAGGCGGATGAAGGCAAATTAATGCAGATTCTCGATAATCTTCTCGCCAACGCGGTAAAGTTTACACCCGACGGCGGTACCGTCCGGCTGAATGCCTGGATGCTGTCCGATTGTCCGGCTCGCCCGGGTCAGCGGTGGAGTGATCCGGAGGATTTGAAAGTGATTTGCGATCCTGTCAGGAAAAACACCACCACCAGATCAGGTGACCGACAGGGCATCTG
>DAOVBC010000178.1 GCA_030670715.1 Deltaproteobacteria bacterium
TCATCGCACAGGACGGCGGTGACGCTCTACAGAAATGGAAAGAGTGCCGGCCGGATCTGATCGTGCTGGACCTGATGCTGCCGGTGATCGATGGGATCTCCGTGCTGCGCAATATCCGGCTGGAGGATGAACGGGTTCCGATTCTGGTGTTATCCGCCAAAGGTACGGCGGCGGATAAGGTCAAGGCACTGTCTTACGGTGTGGATGATTATATCGCCAAACCTTTCGACCTGGTAGAGTTTTTACTGAGGGTGGAACGTTTATTGACACGGGTTTCCTGGAACCGGCAGGAGACGGTTCAAAACGATTCCGCTTTAGGGTCCCTGCCCCGGATCTATGCCTTCGGTGACAACCGGATCGATTTCACCACTTCAACGGCATACTGTAAAGCCGGCAGCATCGGTTTGACCGAACAGGAGATCAAGCTCTTGAAACTTTTCATCACCAACCGGGGTATGCCCCTGACCCGGAACAAACTCCTTGAAATCGGCTGGGGATATTCACGCAAAACGACTACCCGGACGGTGGACAATTTTATAGTACGCCTCCGGAAATATTTCGAGGAGGATCCCAAAAATCCCGTCTATTTCAAAAGCCTCCGGTCGGTGGGATATATCTTTGACGAGGGCCCAAGCGGAAAGGCGTCCGATGACAGATTATGATTGCGGTTTTCTGGTTGTATTAAGCTGCAACAGATGATCGGCCCGATGGGCCTAGAGGAGCAGCCCTTCCGGGCTTTGAGGATCGGCCTGACGGCCTTGAGGATCGTCCCCGCTTCGCGGGAAACTATAGGAGCACTCCGCGCAGTTCCTGCGCTCCGTTTGAGGCTAAAATTTGCTCTTTCGATTTGCTTTTGCCTTGAGGCCGCAGGCCGGTCCTCTAGTTTACCGAAGGTAAACGATCCTCAAGGCCCAGCGGGCCAATCCTCCAGTTCCGCTGGAAGCGGGACGATCAGTTCGAATGACTCAGTGCTGCGTTCCAGCTCCAACATTCATGATCCATAGTGATAGATACCCGATGCTGCCTACGTCATCCGCTCTACGGGTTTCCTGAAGGGTCGTTTCATTCTCTCCCCGAGATGACGCGAGCTTTCTTTTAAGGAAGCCAGCAGGGAATACAAGGTCGGTACGACCACCAGTGTCAGAAAAGTTGCGATCATCAGGCCGAAAATCACAACGATGGCCATGTTCTGCCACCACTGGGTGGATTCGCTGACAAAGGATAGAGTCATTTTGTGAAAGTCGAATGATACCCCCGTCACCATGGGCAAAAGGCCCAGAACGGTTGTTACCGCCGTTAAAAGTACCGGTCGCAGCCGGGTTGCGCCGGCGAGTATTACCGCCGTTTGGGTCTCCAGCCCCCTGGTTCTCAATTTATTTGTATAGTCGATCAAAACAATCGCGTTGTTGACCACCACACCGGCCAGGGAAATTACACCGACGCCCGACATGATGATTCCGAAGGGGGACCGTACGACCATCAACCCGAGAAATGCGCCCCCCAGTGAAAGAATGACCGAAGTCAGAATGATCAGCGGCTGGATGACGGAGTTGAACAGGGTCACCAGTATTAAAAACATTAAAAAAATGGCGATCACAAAGGCCTTGGTCAGGAATGCCTCGGCCTCCTGTTGGAATTCAAACTCACCGGTAAACTTGATCCGGTAGCCGGCGGGAAGCGGAAAATTCTTCAGCAAGGCTTCGGCCCGGGCCCGGGCCACCGGACCCGGAATTTTGGTTTCATCCACGTTGGCCTTGACGGTGACGACCCGGTCATGGTTGATTCGGACGATGTCACCCATGGTGCCCGAATAATCGATGGACGCAATCGTGGTCAACGGGACCAGTTGCCCGGATGGTGTCGGAATCATCAATTTGCGCAAAACATCCGTCACCCGACGGTCTTGTTCGCCGAGGGTAACGGTAATATCAAAGTCCTCATCACCATCGCGAAAGGTCGATATATCGAGCCCGTTATAGGCCGTTTTCAGGGCAAAACCGATGTTGTCGGTGGAAAGTTGAAACAGAGCCGCTTTCTGACGGTCCACCCGGACGCGCACGGATGGAATTCCCTCCACATAGTCATCCTGGATGTCTTCAACCAGGGGCACCCTGGCCAGAATTTCCCGCACCTGTTTGGCCAGTTTCCCCAGTACCCGAAAATTATCACCGGATATCTCGATATTGATGGGCGCACCGGTGGGCGGTCCTTCCTGCTGCTCGGCAACGGTGATGCGCGCCCCCGGGATGTTCTTCACCCTCCGGCGGATCTCTTCGAGACTTTCGGCTGAAGGCCGTTTGCGGTCTTCAAGATCAAGGAACTGCACACCGATGTGGTTGGGCAAATTAGATTCGAATGACATGCCTGCGCTGAAAGTTTCAACGGCTTTAGAATAGATATGTTCGACATTGCCCAGATCAGACGGCCCGTAAAATAACCCTCCTCCGGCCTTTTGATGCTCTTTTGGCCGATAGGATTCTTCGTACAGCTCGAGCGGCAGGGCTGCGTCCTGGTTAATGACGCCGTTCACCGCCATTTCAACTTTTTTTGCGATTCGATCAATATAATCAAGGTCCGCACCTTCCGGCGGATCGATATTTACGTACATACTCTTGGGATCTATTTTAGGGAAAAATTCCACCGGTTTTTCAAGCCCCACCGCCAGCAGCCAGATCTGGAAAAAGATGACCAGCAATGCAAAAGAGACCATCAGTACGACCACCCGTTGCTGAAGGGCCCGCTGGAGAAAACGGGTGTAGAATGTAAGCAGCGGCCCTTTGATTGCCACCGGTTTTTCACCGGCATCCGCAACCCTGGAGGCATCCGACCCGAAAGCTGACTGTGATTTTTTCTTTTTCAGGCGCATGAAGATGGCTGTCAGGGCCGGATTGATCACCAGGGCCACAAACAGGCTCGAGGTCAGCGTCACCACCAGGGTAATCGGCAGGTATTTCATGAACTCGCCCATGATGCCGGGCCAGAAAATCATCGGGAAAAAAGCCGCCAGGGTGGTCAAGGTGGATCCGATGACCGGATAGGCCACCTCGGAAGTCGCCTTCATTGCCGCCTGAATCCGGCCGACCCCCTGCTCCATGTAGCGATAGATATTTTCGATGATGACAATGGCGTTATCCACCAGCATTCCGAGCGCCAGGGTCAGTGAAAAAAGCACCACCATGTTCAGGGTAATGTCAAGGGCGTAGAGGACCGAAAATGAAAGCAGCATCGAAAAGGGAATGGCAAGGCTGACCAGAACGGCATTGCGGGCGCCGAGGGCAAAAAACAGCACAATAACCACCAGTATAAGCCCGGAAATGATATTGTTTTCCAGATCGGCGACCATCATGCGGACGTCCTTGGCTCGATCCATCAGTTTGGTGATCCGGGTCCCCTCGGGCCACGCGGGTTGGCGGCGTTCAATCAGATCGTCGATCTGGTCCGTAATGGCAATGATGTTTTCCCCCACCCGTTTCTTCACCGCAATGCTCACCGCTTGATGACCGTTGAGGCGGGATCGGCTGGTTTCGTCTTTAAAACCGTCCACTACCCGGGCCAATTCCTTCAAATATACCGGGCGACCTTCGAACGTGCCGACAACCAGGTTAAAAAGTTCGTCCGGCCGCTGGAATTCACCGGGCACCCGCAGCTGGTAGCGTCCGTCGCCAAGTGTAATCGAACCGCCGGAGGTGTTCTGGTTCTCGCTGTAGACGGCCCTTTGCAGCGCGGTAATCGGCAGCCGGTAGTAGGCCAGTTTGTCCGGGTCGATCTCGATGCGTATTTCGCGCTCCAGACCGCCGGTCACATTCGCTTCCAGAACCCCGGGAATCGCCTCGATATCCTCTTCGAGGTCATCGGCTATGCGCTTTAAGCAGGTGATGCCGCAGGTGCCGGATAATGAAAAAACGACCACCGGCAGCTCGGAAAAATTGACTTCAAATACACTCGGATCATCCTCCAGATCACCCGGCAGTTCTTTTTTGGCTTCATCCACTTTGTCCTTGACCTTCTGGAGGACTTCGTCGATATCGGTGCCGGGGAGAAATTCGATGTTGATCTGTGAAAGGCCTTCAGAGCTAACCGAATGAATCTTTTTCACCTGATCGAGGCCCTTGAGCTTTTTTTCGATTTTTATCGTAATCGATGTTTCAATATCGGAAGACGATACGCCCTTATAATTGGTGGACACGAAAACATTGGGAATAGTGATGTCCGGTTCGCTTTCTCTTGGAAGCGCACTGTAGCAGTAGATGCCGATCACCAGAACAATCACCGCCAGCACAAAGACACTGATTCGATTGCGTATGGCTGTATCGGAAATGATCATTGGATGATATCCTCCGGGGATTTCACACTGCGGACCACATTCACGCTTTGGCCGTCATTGACACTGCGGTGTCCAACAACAATGACCTGTTCGCCCGGTTTGAGACCTTCCCTGACTTCCACCCGCCATCCATCCAGCAGACCCAGCGTTACGGACCTCACGATAGCCTGGCTATCTTCCACGACATAAACGATATGATCATCATTTCTGTTGATCACCGAGTAGAGAGGAATCGAAATCCCCTGCGGAATCTCCTGCTTGATGATTTCAACCCGGGCGAACATGTCCGGCAGAATTTCACCGCCGGCATTGTCCAGTTCAAGATCCAGATTATACAGGCGCGCCATCGAATCAGCTGTCTTTGACAGGAAATATTTTCGGGCCTGAAATGTTCGACCGCCGAGAGCCTCTATCCGGACTTTATAACGATCAACGCGGCGAACGGCATCCACGTCTGATTCCGGAATTCCGACCCGGACTTTTAACCGGTCGATCTGCAGAATTTCCGTAATCGGATCACCGACGCTCAGGTACTGCCCCTCTTCTACGAAAATGCGGTTCACCACTCCGGAAAACGGCGCTTTAATGGTACAGCGCTCGAGTGCGGTTGCGGAGTTGTTCATGGCGGCTCTGGTGGTTGCCACACGGGCCACGGCGCTGTCCAGTTGCGACTGTGGGGTTACCTTGCGTTGATGCAATTTTTCCAGGCGCTTTAAATCGGAAACAGCCAGTTCATAGGATGCCTTTGCCGACCGGTGGGCGTTTTGATAGTCGCGATAGTCAATTCTGGCAAGGAGATCGCCTTTGCGGACCGCTGCGCCTTCTTTGACCATCTTTGCAGTTACCTTACCGGCGACTTCCGCCATAATTTGAAGCTCGACCCACGGTTCAGTGACGCCGGGCAGATCGATTTTATCCCGGATGGTCGCGGGAATCAGATCCAGGGTGACGACGTTCGGCACCGGCCGGTCTTTTTTAATGCTGGCCTGGTTTTGCTCCTCTATGATCCCGGCTTTGGTGTGGATACGGGCAAGAAGGAGTCCGATCACGACCAGAAGCGATACAACCAATATCGCCGGCAGCAATCGCCGAAATCGCCAGATTCTGCTGTTATTGGCCTGGGGTGGAGGGTTTAAGTCGATTTTCTTCTCCATGGCTTTACTCCAATTTTAAATACGTCAGGGGTCAACGTGTATACGTATTCACGGGGTGCATCTCCCCGATTCACTCCGGTGGCT
>DAOVBC010000101.1 GCA_030670715.1 Deltaproteobacteria bacterium
GTATCAGCGGCCGCGAAGAAAACCGCTTCCGAAGTAAAGAAGAAAAGCTCTGAAATGAAACCCTCCGGTATAGAACCGCCCTCGGAACCAATTTTTGCAGGCGCGGTGGATAAAGCGGATACAGCCAAACCCGACAAAACAGACAACTCTGCCGGAGAAGCAGCGCCGACTGCTCCATCTTTTGCTTCAGATGCAGTTTACGCACCCCCACCACCGGAGCATAGACCCGATCCGGCAGGAAGGGCAATAAAATATCTCATTGCCGGTTTCGTCATTCTGATGGCCCTTATTATCGGAACCAGTATTCAAAATATGAACAAATATTTCTTAGTTGCGCGTCATGGCTCCGTAGAAATCTGGAAGGGCAGATTTTCTCCCATGGGACGGGAGCGGCTTGTTATCATGCCCGGCGTTCAACCCCCCGAACAGATCAATAAGGTTTACACGCGAGAAGAGGTTTTCCCCCTGGCTTTTAAGCATTACATAGATAAAGCCGACGCCCTTTTGGATGTTCCCGGTTCTCCGGATTTTATCGGGGTCAAATCATACCTGAACCGGGCGCTCTCTTTTGCGTTGACCGATCAACTGCGCGCAACAGCCAATTCAAAGATCGACAGCATCGACCGAATGATTCTCCTGTACAAAGCCGATGTCGCGGCTGGCAAAGGAACCCTGGCCGGCCTTAAAATCGCTGTGGATTATCTTGACCAGGCCGCCGCCCGTGGTCCGGATGAGATTGAAGCCAATCTAATAGAACGAAAGCTGGATTCCATCCGGAAACAGATGGTACTGTTCCATCCCGGTCAACCTGAAACGGTACCGCAGGAGCCCCCGCCGGCAGCGGATACTGTAAAAAAGGTTGCGCCCGAAGTTCAACAAACCGTCCCGGTGGAAGCAACACCGGAGGAAAAATCCCCCTGACATTTCGTCTGCTTGGGTACGACCGTTTAACATTTTTCAGGTATCATCATGAACATTCGAAGGCTCCTGATACTTGCCCCGGTGACAGTTATCATAGTGCTGCTCCAGTCTTATCTCTGGGTCCCTACCTATGATCAGCAAACCCGCGGGAACCCCGCCCGGATGTCCGAATATATCGCCGCTTCGATCGGTGACGCCAGCCTGCTGAATCCGATTCTCTCGGCCGATTCTGCCAGCAGCAATATCGAGGGCTTTGTTTTTGAAGGCCTCATCGATCGGGACGAAGAATTGCGGTTTCGCGGTCGCATTGCAACCCACTGGGAAATTTATGAAGATGCATTTTTTTATGTAAACGAATCCGCCGTTATTCCGGGACTGGAAGAGAACAACGCCGGGGCTGTGGCCGAACTTATTAGAAAAGTAAAGCACAATGATGACAAAGTAAATCCCGGGCTTCGAGCGACATTGCAGAACATCAAGAAAATATCCGTTCTGCCGGCGCGCACGTTTCGTGTGACACGCAGGGCCAAACTAACTTTGGACGACAAGGACGAAACAGAAATAACATTGCAGGTATCTGCACCGTACAGAATAAAATTAACGCTCGATCGGGTCGATCAAGACCTGTTCCACAATCTGTCACTTCTTCTGGGGAATGGATATTTTGAGTCGTTCCGGGGTGACCGCTTTGTTGAGGCTATGCCGTCTCTGAGTCAGGACAGGTTAAAGGCTTACGCTCGCCGAATTCTTCCGGCCACCGAACACAATCCGACCCTTGTTTTTCATCTAAGACCCGATGTGAAATTTCATGATGGCCACATCCTCGATGCCGGAGATGTCCGCTTTACCTATGAATCCATCATGAACGCCAGGAACCTGTCTCCCCGCACCGCAGATTACGAACCGGTCAAAGCGATTGAAGTGATCGATCCGCTGACAGTCCGGATCGTTTACAAAAGGCTCTATTCCCCGGCCATCGGGACCTGGTTCATGGGAATCCTGCCCGAACACCTGCTGAATGCAAAGGCGTTGGAACAGGAAGCCCTGCGGCTTGGAAAAGACCCTAACACCTTTACCATGCGCCACAGCACTTTTAACCGCAATCCCATCGGCTGCGGTCCGTTTATATTTAAGGAGTGGAAATCAGATCAGTACATTCTGCTGGATCGCTTTAAGGATTACTGGGAAGGACCGCCGAATTATAAAAAATATATTTACCGTATTGTGCCGGATCTGCTGACCCAGGAAATGGAATTTTATGCCGGAACGGTTGACAGCTACAGTGTTCAGCCGCACCAGGTACAGCGGTTGAGATCCGATGATCGTTATCAAAGTTTCTCCGGAACATCCTTTGGCTACACCTATATCGGCTACAATATGCGGCGTAAACCTTTCGACGATCCACGGGTCCGCCTGGCTCTGGGGATGGCGATCGACGTGGATAAGATCATAAAATACGTCCTGTACGGCCAGGGAGAACAAATAACAGGACCGTTTGTCAAACAAACCGAATATTATAACCGGTCAATTGAAGCGGTACCCTATGACCCGGAAGGTGCACTGCAGCTGCTGCAGGAGGCCGGCTGGCACCGAAATAACCAGGGGTGGCTGGAAAAGGACGGCAAACGCCTGGAGTTTACCCTCATCACCAACAGCGGAAACGATCTGCGCAAGGCGATACTGGCCATCGCCCAGGACGCCTGGAAACAGATCGGGATAAACACGCGCACGGACCTTGTAGAATGGTCGGTGTTTATTCAAAACCGTGTCAACAAACTGGATTTTGATGCCATTGTCCTGGGATGGAGTATGGGTATCGATCCGGACCTTTACCAGATCTGGCACTCCAGCCAGACCCATCCCGAGCAGCTCAATTTTGTCGGTTTTAAAAATACAACAGCAGATGATCTGATTGTAAAGATCCGTCAGGAATATGATTTTAACAAGCAGGTCGAATACTGCCACCGGCTCCATGAAATCATCGCCCGGCAGCAGCCGTATACCTTTCTGTATATGGGCAAATGGACGGCCGTCCTGGACAAACGCATCGCTATTAAAACTATAGACAGTACCGGAAATCCTGTTTACCAGAAAATAAAACCGACCAAAACCGGAAACTATACATTCTATTTTAACAAGTGGATCAAACTGCCCGAAGTACCGACCTTTTCGGCGGAAGGGTAGTAAAAAAGGTTTCGGGTTACGGGCTAAGAGATTGAACCGGTGAAACGGAGAGACCGTGAAGAGATGAAACGGCGAAACGGTGAAGGGATGAATCGGGTAAATGATGAAACGGAGTCCCGGAGAAGCGACGTACTGTTCGACGCTCGATATTCGATATTGGATATTCGATGATTCCAAGTTTCAGATCCTTTACAACAGGCGAACCGGCTCAACCGGCCAAACCGACACTACTGACTCAACTGGCACAACTGACTCAACCGTTTTGTATTTTAGGCATTTTAGTGCACCCTGGCCCAGACCGATCACCAGTACTAAATGCATCATAAGCCAGGTTTGGAACCATGCATAGGCTATAATAATATATGAACCTGTCGCTCCAGGGCGGGCTTTAGGCATTGGCACTTTGAGCAATGAACCCAATGAACTCAATGAACTCGACTAACTTAATCAACCCAAGTAACCTTGAACCCAGAACCTTGAACCCTTAAAGGTAAACCTGAAATGTTGTCCTTTATCGGCCGCAGTGTCGTCCAAAAAATAGTTACGCTTTTCTTTGTCTCTATTATTTCATTTTTGATCATTCACCTGGCGCCGGGAGAACCGAGCCAGGTGGATCCGTTGAATCCCAAGTTCACCCCGGAGATGGTTGAGCGCTTCCGCCAGGAATTTCATCTGGATAAACCCCTGTACGTTCAATACCTCTATTTCTACCGGGATCTTTTTACCGGAAGGACCGTATCATGGAAAGACAACCGGTCGGTGATGGTCAAAATCTGGGAACGTTTTCTGAACAGCCTGCCGCTTTTCATTGTCGGCACCATACTGACCTGGACCCTGTCCTTTCCCATCGGCATCCGGTCGGCAATCTTTAGGGGGCGCGTATTCGATCGCAGTGCCACATTCATTTCTTACCTTTTGATTTCCATACCCGGATTCTTTTTCGCATACGTTTTAATCATTCTGGTCGTCACATATTTCCATGTACCGGTAATCGGCATGGAGACTTTCGGCATGGGGGAGGCCTCTTGGCCCAGCATGGCCATGGACCGCGTCTGGCACCTGCTGCTTCCATCGCTGCTGGGTGCCACCGGCGGGATTGCCGTATTATCACGATATGTTCGCAGTCAGATGCTGGAAGTTGAGGGCCAGGATTTCGTTAGAACCGCCAGGGCCAAAGGGTTGCCGCCGGACGACGTTCATTATAAACACGCCCTGCGCAACGCCCTGCTGCCGTTTGTGACCATGTTCGGATTGATACTGCCGGGGCTGATCGGCGGCTCCGTCATTATCGAGTCGATATTCTCCTGGCCGGGTATGGGGCGAATGGCATATGAAGCCATACTGGCGAGGGATTATCCGGTGATACTCACGGTGAACTTTGTATCGGCCGTACTGGTTCTCATCGGTACTTTTATTTCCGACGTACTTTATCTGATGGTTGACCCGAGGATACGTATGTGATGGAAACAGCAGATAACATACAGCTGCAAGGTATTCAGCTGGAAGCGCCCCTGGCGCCGCGCAGAACACAATGGCAGGCATTCTGGCTGCTTTTCAAACAGAACCGAATGGCCATCATCGGGTTGATTATTTTTGTGCTCTTCTTTATTACCGCTTTTATCGGACTTTTATTAACGTCCGGTAATGACCCCGTGTTCAACCCGGCGCTTGTCCGCCTGCAGGAAAAACTGCGCCCTCCTCTTGCAAAACCGCATCTTGATTCTCTGCAACCGAACGAGGTCCCTGAGCTTGGCATATATCTTTTCGGGACTGATGACCTGGGGCGGGATGTTTTTTTCCGAATGCTTCAGGGAGCCTGGGTATCACTGACCGTCGGGTTTGTGGCGGTGGGTATCTCGGTAATCATAGGCATCTTTCTGGGCGGCATTGCCGGCTATTTTGGGCAGCACCGCATCCGACTGGATCATATTCTGCTGACCGCAATGATGACCACCGGAGCAATACTGCTTGGCGTCGGCATTTCCAAACCCGGTGCTGCTCTATTAATTGTCGGTCATGCCTATATTTTCTTTCTCATACTCAGGCGCCTGCTGACCGGCAAAACCATGCCCTTCGACGGATTAAGACTTCTTCACATAAATACTTTCTCCGTGGACACGCTGATCATGCGCCTTGTGGACATCATGCTGTGCTTCCCCAGCTTTTTCCTGATTCTAACGGTTGTCGCGCTTCTGCCGGCCAGTATCTATAATATCATGATCGTTATCGGACTGACCAGCTGGATGGGCGCGACAAGGTTCGTCCGCGCTGAATTTCTTTCTCTGCGGGAACAGGATTTTGTTGCCGCCGCCCGGGCGCTGGGTGTCGGCAATTTCCGGATTATCTTCCGCCACATGATGCCCAATGCGATTGCACCGGTACTTGTGTCGGCCACCATCGGCATCGCCACGGCCATGTTAACCGAAGCGGGATTGAGCTTTCTGGGATTCGGTGTGCCGCCGCCGCATGCAACCTGGGGAAATATTTTATCCAGTGGTAAAAATTTTATTTTTGACGCCCCCTGGCTGACGTTTATACCCGGTATTGCCATTTTAATCGTCGTTCTGGCCTTTAACCTTTTCGGCGAGGGTCTGCGGGATGTGTTGAATCCGAAGCTCAGGGAAAGGCACTAACCGATGGATCCATCGACCGGGTGAATAATTTGAGAATAACCGATCATAAAAGCCTTGTTCGTCGTCCGTTGTCAGTTGTCCGTAGAAGTGGTTTCAAAACATCGGATCAGGTTCAAGGGCAAGGCGTCCCGCTCATTGAAAGCGGAGCGTACACGTAGTACGTGAGCATATCAATTCGCGGGACAACGCAGACATTGGGCCTCAGATGGGGTTTTGAAACCACTTCTAGTAAAACATATGGCCGCCTAATCCAACACACGAACAGAAAAGTGGACTACGGACTGCTGACCACGGACCACTGACCCTTGGATTGCAAGCCCATTTTCAGGCAACTATAATATGTTAAAAAACGATATTTTACTCTCGGTCGCGAACCTCAAAGTCTACTTTCGCAGTCCGGACAAATTGTCGCGGGCAGTGGACGGGGTGAGCTATGAAGTGCGGCGTGAGCAGACCGTTTGTATCGTGGGAGAATCCGGCTGCGGAAAGACGGTATCGGCACTGAGCATTCTGGGACTCATCCCGCAACCGCCGGGAGAAATTGCCGGCGGACGAATTATGTTTGACGGAGAAGATCTATTAACACGCAGCGATGAAGAATTGCAAAAAATTCGCGGCAATCACATTGCCATGGTCTTCCAGGAGCCGCTGACATCCCTCAATCCGGTCTTTAAAATAGGGGATCAGATCGGGGAAGCCATTCGCATTCATCAAAACCTGGATGAAAAAGCACTGCAGGAGCGCTGCATTCAACTGCTAAAGAACGTCGGCATACAATCGCCGAAAGAGCGCGTTAACGCCTATCCACATCAGCTCAGTGGCGGCCAGCGGCAGCGGGTAATGATCGCCATGGCACTGGCCTGCGATCCCGACCTGGTTATCGCCGATGAACCGACCACGGCACTGGATGTAACCGTACAGGCACAGATTTTAAAATTGTTCCGCACGCTGCAGCAAGAACGGTCCATGTCGGTCCTGTACATTACCCATGACCTGGGAGTGGTTGCGAACGTTGCTGACCGGGTAAATGTGATGTACGCCGGCATTATTGTGGAGCAGGGATCGACCCGGCATATCTTCAAAGATGCACAGCACCCATACACACAAGGGCTTCTGGCATCGCTGCCTACGCGCTCCAAACGCGGGAAAAGACTGCACAGCATACCCGGCACCGTTCCTGATCCGGCGTACAAGCCGCGCGGCTGTCCCTTCCACCCGCGTTGCTCCCATGCGATCCGAACCTGCCGGGAGGAGTATCCGGCAATGTGTGACTTCGGTGATGGGCATTTGTCACGCTGTCCGGTGATCTACGAACGGGAGATACGGTCGGTGTAAGTAGTATGGGTAACTATTCGCATGTTCACTATTGTATTCAAGGAGGAGTATTGGAGTTATGGAGCACTGGAGTATTGGAAATAGAAAAAACGCGTTAACAACACTCCAGTACTCCAACACTCCAATAAGCAAACGGATGCAGCCAGACCAGAAGTCAAATAACTTCATCCTTGAAGTCAACGGATTAAAGAAGTATTTTCCGATCCGCTCAGGTTTTCTGCAGCGCATAACCGGTTGGGTCAAGGCTGTCAACGGTGTAGATTTTCAGATACCCGCAGGCAAAACTCTGGGCCTGGTGGGGGAAAGCGGCTGTGGGAAATCGACAGTTGCGCGTATGATCCTGAGGTTGCTAACGCCCGACGGGGGAAAGATTCTTTTCCGCGGCCAGGATATTGGATCCTGTACCGAAAAGGACATGAGACCCTTTCGCAAAGAGATACAGATTGTTTTCCAGGATCCTTATGGCTCGCTGAATCCGCGAATGACGGTCGGACAGTCGATCGAGGAGGGGCTGCGCACTCTGGGACTGCCGCGTGGTATAAAACGGGAGGAAAAACTCGAGAAACTGTTGGAAATGGTCGGCATGTCGGCCGCAACCGCAGATCG
>DAOVBC010000303.1 GCA_030670715.1 Deltaproteobacteria bacterium
CTTGTTTGTTAAGTCATCCGCCATCTATTGAGCAAATTTCAGATAAGTTGATATTCATTTAATCACTCCCTGCCGCTGACGGCCACAGGTAGTAGAACCCAGCGCGCATATCGCTGTTAATCCCCATTAATTCAAGGTTTATCAGTTTACCACCTTCCGCCGTGATGCGTGTATTGTATATGGTATCATTCGGGTATTCCACCCGGCGGTAAACAATAACCTTCGCATCCGGTGACAGCCCGGCCAGGTTTTTCGCCTTGCTGACTGCATCGCTGAGGTATCCGACCTGATCGATCAACCGCAGCTGCAGGGCTTCATCGGCCAGATATATCCTGGCGGTGGCCACTCCGGCCAGCTCTTTTTTGCTGAGTCCGCGGTTTTTCTGCACCAGATCCAGGAACCTCCGGCCTAGGCTGTCCGTCAGGTCCTGAAGCATTTTTCTTTCCTCTTCAGTTGTCACCCGGAACGGTGAGCCCATATCCTTGTATTTTCCGGAGGTGTTAACATCCACGCCCACACCGATCTTCTCCATCAGGCCGGTGACTTTGGGCTGAAGAAATATCACTCCCACAGAGCCGGTAAGGGTTGTCGGGTGAGCCAGAATAAAATCCGCCGGCAGCGCAATGTAGTACCCGCCGGAGGCGGCTACATTCATCATCGCCACCACGACTTTGGTGCCGGTTCTTTTTTTAAACTCGGCAATCTCATGATAGAGAAGATCACTGGCGGTAACCGAGCCGCCCGGTGAGTCGATTTTCAAAAGAACCGCCCGGACCTGCCGGTCTTTTTCGGCCTTTCTGAGCTGGGAGACGATTTCCTGGACCATACTCGGTTTTTTAGAGAGAAGCCCCACCTTGGGATCGTCTGATATTTTACCTTTTACCGGGATTACCAGAATCTTCTCTTTGGCGGTCCCCTGAAGTGTGTATTCTTTCAGCGGCACGGCATCGCCGCTGACAAGGGTGATTTTCGGTGTCGCACAACCGGCTGCCATCAGCAACAGTGCCGAAACCAGAATAATTAAACGACGATGTGTTTGTTGCATGATCTACTCCTTTTAAAAAAATCCGGATCCGAAGACTCCGGTTATTGAATTATAGTAAATGACTAAATTTAATCATTGGACATTTATGCGTCAAACTCGTTCGACCGGTTAGATTCCTCCTGTGTTTCGCGTTCCGGCCACGTCTTCAAGCCACCGGATAACCAGTGCACTCCAGCCGGTCTGGTGGTTTGCTCCCAGCCCTTGTCCACTGTCTCCGTGAAAATATTCATAAAAAAGCAAAAGATCTCTCCAGTGCGGATCTTCCCCAAAAAATACTGTATCCCCATGGCAGGGCCGCCGACCATTCTGATCGGGGAGAAAAATATTCGTCAGACGCCGGGTGATTTCCCTGGACACTTCGGATAGATTCATCACCTGTCCCGAGCCGGTCGGGCATTCGACTTTCAAGGTGTCACCATAAAAATGATGATAACGCTCCAGGGCTTCGATCAGCAGGTAATTAACCGGAAACCAGATCGGCCCCCGCCAGTTTGAATTTCCACCGAACGCACCCGTGTTCGATTCTCCCGGAACGTATTCCACGCGATGTTCTTCATCATTCACATTAAAGACAAAAGGATTTTCTTGATGCACTTTGGACAATGAACGAATACCATACGGGGATAGAAATTCATTTTCATCCAGCATAAAGTGTAGTGTTTTTACCAATCGCTCGCGCGAGGGTATCGCCAGGAGACGATGGTGGTGCCCGATTTCCGATTCCTGTTTTTTCATACAGGATGTGAGCTGTGCAAGATCCTTCAAATTGCCTAAAAACCAGTTCATACGTTTTTTAAAACCGGGTAGCCTGTCGATGACCTCACTTTCAACAATTTCGACCGCGATCAGCGGCAGAAGCCCCACCATGGATCGAATACGCAGCGGTATAAATCGATCGTCCACGTGCAGATGGTCATAGTAAAATCCGTCTTCTTCATCCCACAAACCGGTACCGTCAAGCGTATTGATGGCATGAATGATGGCAATAAAATGTTCAAAAAACTTGGATGCCGTGTCTTCATAAGCCGGGTCTACGCTGGCAAGCTCAAGCGCAATTGACAGCATGGTGGCGCAATAAAAGGCCATCCAGGCGGTACCATCCGCCTGTTCCAGATGTCCGCCGGTTGGCAAAGGTCTGGATCGATCGAAAACCCCGATGTTGTCCAGACCGAGAAATCCGCCCGCAAAAATGTGGTGGCCGTGAAAATCCTTCCGGTTCACCCACCAGGTAAAGTTTAACAGCAGTTTTTGGAAGATCCGGGCCAGAAACAGGTGGTCACGCCGGCCCCGAGGAGCCGTCATTTTATAAATCCTCCAGGCTGCCCAGGCGTGGACCGGAGGATTAACATCAGAATATGCGTACTCATATGCCGGAATCTGTCCGTTCGGATGCATGTACCATTCCCGCAGAAAGAGGATCAGCTGATCTTTGGCAAATTGCGGGTCAATTTTAGAAAACGGAATCATATGAAATGCCAGATCCCAGGCCGCATACCAAGGATATTCCCACTTGTCGGGCATTGAGATCACATCACGGTTGTAAAGATGTGTCCAATCTTGATTACGGACGTGTTTGCGACCGGCAGACGGCGAGGGTTGGTCCGGATCCCCTTCCAACCAATCCTTTACGCTGTAATGGTAAAACTGTTTGGTCCAGAGCAGTCCGGCACAGGCCTGACGGTGGACACGCTGTTCCTCCCGGTTTAAATCGGGCGGTCTCTTTTTCCGGTAAAAGTCATCCGTTTCTTGACGGCGCCGCTCAAAAACCTGTTCAAATTCTTTGCCAAACATCTCCAGCGGTTTTTCATCTTCTGAAAACAGTCGCAGTCGCAGAACTTTTTCCCCGCCGGACGCAATCTTACCCTGATACAGCGCTGCAGCCTTGGTGCCGGTATTGCGCGGATTTACCGCTGAGTGATTGTCCCGGATGACATAGGCATGAAACGCATCTTTAACGTACTCGTTTGCGTTGGGAACTCCAAACAACCGATCAATGTTGGTTTCATTTTCGGTGAAAATAAACTCCGGAAGCCTGCCGTCCGGACCGGGCAAAACAGACATATAAAACCGTTGCAATGACGCGTGATCAGCCTGCAGGAGATCGGCTGCGATTTGCTGAATTTGCGGCATAGGCCAATACGCTTCCCCGTCACGACCCCAGGACCAGGTGT
>DAOVBC010000309.1 GCA_030670715.1 Deltaproteobacteria bacterium
CTAAGCCGTACGTTAAAATCAGAATTACAGATCAAGGCGTCACCGCGGAACAAAAAGCACAGTTGATCCGCGGCGCAACACAGCTGCTGGTGGATACTCTGGGAAAGAACCCCCGGACAACCGTCGTGGTAATCGATCAAGTGAACACCGATAACTGGGGAATCGGCGGGGAAAGTGTTACTGTTCTGCGAAAACGGTAAGAATTGTAAGTTGCTGTGTGTATGCACGGTGATTTAAGTCGTTTTGTATAAATCGGATATATTCTATGATGCTGGATACTGAATACTGGTTCAAGATCATGGATGCAGGCCATGAAAGGATTGAGTAGTGCTTTGAAGCCGCTTCTACAGTAGCTGTGTGATGGCACAACTCATATTAGGGAAAAAGGAGTTTGAGAGTGGACAGTGACGGAAAAGAAATATTTCGAGCGATACTAGCAGCCAAGGACAGGTTGCTCGGGAAGGCAAATATAACGCCGGTTATGTCTTCACGTACGCTCAATCTACTGGTCGGTGGTGAAGTGTTTTTAAAATGCGAAAATTTTCAGCGCATCGGGGCGTTTAAGTTTCGAGGCGCATTTAATGCCATCAGCCGGCTGTCGGAAGAGGAAAAGTCCAGGGGGGTGATTACGTATTCATCCGGCAATCACGCCCAGGCGGTTGCACTGGTGGGAAGGTTGCTTGGGGTTTCCACCACCGTTGTGATGCCCGATGACGCACCGCAAATTAAACGGACTGCCACCGAAGCTTATGGGGCTGACGTTGTTGATTACAATCCCCGGGAGAAGACAAGAGAGGAGGTTGCCGGAAAGCTTCGGGAAGATCACGGATACACCATGATACCGCCCTATGATCATCCGGATGTGATTGCCGGTCAGGGCACCGCTGCTCTCGAGATGATGGATGAAGTCAAAGCCCTGGACATGTTGCTGGTTCCTTGCGGCGGCGGAGGGCTGCTGAGCGGTTCGGCCATTGCCGCAAAGGGTGTTAAGCCGAATTGCCGGGTGATCGGTGTCGAGCCGGAACTGGCCGATGACGCCACCCGCTCCTTTCGTACCGGAGCCCTTCACACAGTCAAAAACCCGCCCACAATTGCGGACGGCACCCGCACACCCTCGCTGGGGAAAATTACATTTCCGCTGGTTTTAAAATATGCGGACGACATGCAGACCGTGTCCGAGTCCGAAATTATTGAGGCCGTAAAGTTCATTTTCTACCGCATGAAACTGGTGGTCGAACCATCGGGCGCGCTCGGTGTGGCGGCGCTGCTCAGTGGAAAGGTGGCGGCAAAGGGCAGGGTTGGGGTTATCATCAGCGGAGGCAACATCGATGGTCCGACTATGGTAAAGATTTTGAAGTCATAAAAATTCACCACAGAGTTCGCAGAGAACACAGAGAAATACATTTTATTTGCCGGGATTCCGGCAAATAAAAAACCACCTGTTGAATAATTTTTGAAAATGGATCGGAAGGTCTTATCTTAAAATAATTCAAGATGCGCACGGTATCTTTAACCCTGTATTATTCATCAATATCAACGGTGATCAGATGAAACTGAAAATAATTACAACCGGCGGGACCATCGACAAAATCTATTTTGATGCAAAAAGTGAATTTCAGGTTGGCGATCCGCAGATCGGTGAAGTGTTGAAGGAGGCCAACGTCAGTTTCGACTACGAGATAACCTCACTTTTACGCAAAGACAGCCTGGATTTAACGGACGAAGATCGCCGGCAGATCTGTGAAGCGGTGCAATCCTCACCACAGCGGTACATCGTTGTGACCCACGGCACCGATACAATGATAGAAACCGCGAAAGCTTTGAAGACAATAACGGACAAGGTCATTGTGCTTACCGGTTCCATGCAGCCTGCCAAGTTCCGGTTTAACGACGCCGTATTTAACATTGCCTGTGCGATAACCGCCGTGCAGCTTCTACCCGACGGGGTGTACCTTGCCATAAACGGCAGAATTTTTGATCCGGACCGTGCAAAGAAAAACGTCTCCTTGAACCGCTTTGAGGTTTTGGAGGGGACTAACGAGTAAGACCCAGGATAACCTGATTTAGACTCCCACCCGGGTCAAGGTGATGGGTTTGAACCGTTACGGGTTGCGAGTTGCGAGTTACGGGTTGCGGGTTAGGCTATATGGATAGATCATTGCAGATAACTTCCGAAGAGCGCAAAATCGGGTATAAAATCATATCTGTTAAGGGCGGTGGTGATCTGGAGGCGGTGCGGGAACTGTTTAAGAACTATGCCGCGTCACTCGATTTCGACCTGGGCTTTCAGAATTTTTCCGATGAGATGGCTGCTCTTCCCGGTGATTATGAATCACCGGATGGCTGTATTCTGTTGGCCTTACGCAGCGATGTTCCTGCCGGTTGCGTGGCGCTCAGAAAATTGTCTAAAGGTATCTGTGAAATGAAAAGGCTCTACGTTAAGCCGGAATACCGGGGACATGGTATCGGCAATATTCTTGCGCAAGCCGTGATCGAAAAAGCCCGAAATATAGGATACGATCGTATGCGACTGGACACGGTGCCTTCAATGGAGACCGCCCGGGCGCTTTATAACTCTCTGGGTTTTAAAGAAATTGCGCCTTATCGTTACAATCCCATAGACGGCGCCATGTTCATGGAGCTTGAATTAGTTTAACCAAAACCTTTGCGTTCTTTTCGTCGAGCAAAGCGGGTGGTAATTATCAAGGCCTGGAAAAATGACAGAGGAAATTAAGATCAGGCCGTATCGGCAGGCCGATGAGGCTGAAGTCATTCAGCTGTGGAAACGCTGCAACCTGATTGTCTCGCAGAACGACCCTGAAGACGATATTGCCAGAAAAATCGAGGTGCAGCCTGAGTTATTTCTTGTCGGTGTAAGGGACGGCAGGATTATCGCGACAATAATGGCAGGTTACGAAGGACACCGCGGCTGGATCAATTACCTGGCGGTTTCTCCTGACTTTCGCAGGCAGGGCATCGG
>DAOVBC010000220.1 GCA_030670715.1 Deltaproteobacteria bacterium
CCATGGGGCTGGAACTGGCCGAGCAATTTTCCTGGGAGATGCCGGATGTTATTCTCTACCCCACCGGCGGCGGCGTGGGAATCATCGGTATTTATAAAGCACTGCAGGAGCTTCAGCAGCTCGGGTGGATCAGCGACAAGATGCCCAGGTTGGTGGCGGTACAGTCAACCGGATGCGCTCCGATCGTCAAAGCCTGGGAAGAGAAAAAAAACGAAAGCGTATTTTGGGAAAATGCCGGAACAATCGCATTCGGCATCACCGTGCCCAAGGCACTGGGGGATTTTCTGGTTCTGGAAGCCATCTACGCCACCAACGGATGTGCGGTTGCCGTTAAGGATGCAGACATACTAAGCGCCCAGCAGGCCTTAGCTTCCCGGGAAGGACTGTTTGTCTGCCCCGAAGGGGCGGCCACCCTGGCGGCAGCCATTGATCTTGCCTTGAGCAACTGGATTAAACCGGATGACAGGGTCGTACTGCTCAATACCGGAACCGGTCTCAAATACCCGGAGACGGTTCACACGACACCTCCTGTGCTCCAGGCTGCGGATAATATCCCCGGATAGCACCGGATTCTCACTCGATGCTGTACTTTACACCCACCTCTATGTCACTGCGCAGTGAGTGATACACCGAGCAGTACTTGTTCTGCGATAGTGCGATGGCCCGATCAATTTTTTTAGGTGTTATCCCCTCGCCTGAAATGTGAATCATAAAATCGAATGATTTGTAGTACTGCGGTGGGTCCGGTTTCCGCACACCATCAAATTCGACCTCATAGTGGTTTACTTCGCATCGCATCTTTCGCAGAATGTGCACCACATCAATTGAGAGGCACCCGGCGAGGCTCATCAACAGAGTTTCGGTCGGCGAACACCCTTCTTCATATTTTACATCGTACTCCACTTCATAGCCCCGCTGGGTCATTCCGATGAAATACAGATCCCTTTCAAGCGTCAACCTGCCCTTGTTTACCGGTAGAATTTTTTCCTTGTACCCTTTTAATTCCGCTTTAGAATTTTGCTCGTTTTTCTGTTTAGCCTCCTGCATCTCATCTCCCTCCATGCATCAATTTTGTGGTTCCCTTCAACAATTACTATACCTTAAAAGGCACCTTTTCGTGTTTTAACAGCCACTCTTTTCTCCAGAGACCGCTGCCATATCCGGTCAGACGACCGTTGCTGCCAATGACCCGATGACAGGGAATAATAATCGGTATCGGGTTTCTGCCGTTGGCATTGCCCACCGCACGGCAGGCGGTGGGCCGGCCGATGGATCTTGCTATCTCCCCGTATGACACCGCTTTGCCAAAGGGTATTTTTTCAAGCTGACGCCATACGCGTTGCTGGAAGGCCGTCCCCTTAGGTTTCAAGTTGAGCGAAAATTTAGTACGAAGCCCCTGAAAATATTCGTCGATTTGCTTTACACACGCTTTCAGGTCTTCAGGAATGTCGGCACTCACCGGCAGCGACTGCTCAACAAAAGACAGTTCAATAATTTCCTCCGAAGTAGCGGTAATGCCAATGGTTCCGATGGGCGAATCGTAATTAGTTGTAAATGTTTCCATATCAGCCGACCTCATACACAAGAAATTTTTATGACATCATCAGTTCTTGAATTAATAATTTTCTCATTTTTATGGTAAAAACTAAATAACCACAAAGACACAAAGAACACAAAAAAAATGTTTTCAAAATCAGTAGCGTAAACTTTGTGATCTTTGTGCCCTTGTGGTTCAATCTCTTTTCGGTTGCGGTTAATTCGGGTTAGAGATTTGACAACAAGAGTATGACCCGCCGGTTTTAAGGTTGCGTTTGTTCCGATGCAAGATCACGCCCCCACGCGGCAAAACCGACCGTGCCGATAATTCCGAATATAAAAGCCGTTACAAAATTGACCGCCGGTCCGATCTGCCACAGAAAGGCGCCGCCAAAGGCTGCCATCGACACAATAATATCCCGGATCAGATAATAAAGGCCGAACATCCCGGCTTTGCGGTCTTCCGGGGCCAGATCCATGATCAGGGCCTTTCGGGTCGGCTCTCCAAATTCTTTAAAACCCCGCAGTATGAAGGCGAATACCAGCCAGGTAAACGATTGACAGAAAAGAAGCACCAGCGGAAAAAAGGTAAAAAAAACGAAGGTAATGACCACAAACGGCTTTTTGGTGTTTTTATCCGCCAGATAAGCCACCGGAATATACACCAGCATGGCCGTGACCATCTCGATGCCCGTTAGAAAACCGAACTGTATGGCGCTTACCGGATGCATAATCGATTTCATAGACCACACCACGACGAACGCATACGGTATCTGTTCGCAAAATCGGACCAGAATATCGCAGACAAGCAGCCGTTTGAGTGCCGGGCTCATAAATCGAAACATCCGGAATGGACTCTTTTCGGCAATTGAATCGGTATCGCCCTTGACCGGCTTTGATGATTCATCTTCGATGAGAATTTGCTGGAGCATGGTGGCGACAACGGCCAGAATGAGGGCGAAAATAAAGGCCATGCGAACGCCGCCGCGTTCCCCCCAGATGGCAATGCAGACACCCCCCAGAATCGGCCCCAGGGCCATCGGAATTCTTCGCACCAGCGAGTGCATGGACACGCCCATGGTACGTTTGTTCATGGGCAACACCCTGGCAATCAGACTCATCGTGGCCGGCAGGGAAATGGCCGACCAGGACAGGAAAAATATGGCACCGACAATGACGGCGTACCAGAGGGGGACAAGGATCACAATGAGATAACCGACCATGGCGATGAGGTTGAACACCAGCAGGGAGCGCTTGGTGCCGAGCCGATCTGAAAGATAGCCGCCGGGAAAAGCATAAAGGGCCGATAGAAGATTGTCGAGACCGTTGAGAAGTCCGATGGATAGCACCCCGCCACCAAGGGCTATCAGGTAGATCGGCAGGAACCGCTCGGCCATGCGCTCGCCCATCCCGACGAGAATGACCATCAGGAGCATTCCGACTGTGCTTCTTCTCAGCCCCAGAAAATTTGAAATAGCGTCGAGTCGTGTCATAACATGAGGGTTATTGGGTTCATTGAGTTTATTGAGTTTATTGAGTTTATTGGGTTCATTGCGTTTGTTGGGTTTATTGGGTTCGTTGAGATTGTTGAGTTTCGGGTTGCACACTCAACGGACCCAACCGGCAAACGGGTAAACAGGCAAACGGACCAACCGACACAACCGTTTTTTTCATTTTAGGCATTTGCCCTTTGAGTTTGTTGGGTTTATTGGGTTCGTTGAGTCTGTTGGGTTGAACCGTCTGTGCCGCCCTTTACCTTCAGCTATCAGCCATGAGCTATGAACTATGAGCTATCAGCGGGCTTCTTGAGGTTGTCCTGCTTTCAGCCTTGAGCTTTGAGCTTCCTTTTTTAGGCATTCTTCTTTGAGCTTATTAAGTTCGCCTGATTTTCTTTGACGGTGGTTGCGTTTTCCTCTATGCGGCAACCTGCAGGCGACACCAGGCATAGAGCGCATCATACACTTCGAACTGGAGCTCAATATTTTCCATATCGTCGGGAAAGCGCAGACTGTAACCGACGGCAATCGCCTCGAGTCCTGCTGCAACAGGATCCCGATCCAGGTTGTCGGTATCGGCTGCGTTTACAATTGCGGCCATCCGGTGCAGGGCCCGGTCGGTCAGGCCGTATTCTTTGATGATGACCTCAAAGGTGCATAAATCCTCTCTGTGGTGGAGATCCGCACCGGGTGTGTCAAAGGGTATGGCGCTGTTTTCCCGGGCCAGATCCAGGACCTGTTTTTTAGGAACGAATAAAAACTCGGCCTCAGAATCGACAAAGCGGGTAATCAGCCACGGGCAGGCAACGCGGTCGACATGCACGTGGGAACGGGTTATCCATTTCATCGGGTTTCCTCCTTATTATCGGTTACGGAACTGATGTTTTAATGCCTTATTTGTGATATTTAGGCATTTTGGGTAAAAATAACACTTGGTGCTCTCCCAAAGGATTAGATGCTGGACGCTGGTTACTGGATACTTGATTTAAAAAGGAAGTTATCTTTATTTTATCCAGTATCGAGGATCGAGTATCCAGAATCTTGCCCCACCCCACTACCTATCACCTCTGATCCATAACATTCTACCTGGATTCTTTATCTCTCCTGCTTCAGTATCTTTCTCAGTACATACGGCATAATCCCGCCATGCTTAAAGTAATCGACCTCGACGTCGGTGTCGAGCCGGGCGGTTACTTCGAACCGAATTTCGCTGCCGTCGGCTTTTACGGCCAGAACCTGCAGCTGTTTCCGCGGCGCGATATCTTCGATACCGCTGATGGAATACGTTTCAGTGCCGTCAAGCGAGAAACTTTCCGCACTGTCTCCGGGCAGGAACATCAGCGGCAAAACGCCCATGCCCACAAGATTACTGCGGTGAATCCGTTCATAGGACTGTGCGATGACAGCCTTTATTCCCAGCAGATTGGAGCCTTTCGCCGCCCAGTCACGTGAAGACCCGGTGCCGTATTCCTTGCCCCCCAGCGCCACCAGGGGCGTTTTGTCCGCTTTGTATTTCATTGCGGCATCATAGATGTACATTTCTTTGCTTTCGGGAAATTTGACCGTATAACTCCCCTCTTTTTCGCCGACAAGCTTGTTTTTCAGGCGAATATTGCCGAAGGTGCCGCGCATCATCACCTCATGATTTCCGCGCCGCGATCCGTACGAGTTAAAGTCAGCAGGCTCTACGCCTTTGGAAATTAAATACTTTCCGGACGGATATTCAGCCGGAATGGCGCCGGCCGGTGAAATGTGGTCCGTTGTGATGGTATCGCCCACCACCACCAGC
>DAOVBC010000264.1 GCA_030670715.1 Deltaproteobacteria bacterium
TCCAGCCCGGCCGATGCAGGAATCGAGACCAGTGCCCACAGATCGTGCATTCCGAACAGTCCGTGAAGCTTGGCATATATCCCGCTGCCGCCTATCGGATCGCCGGTGGTCAAAATATAAGCGATTCCTAGTGTTGCCGGAAGTATGTTCAAAGAAGCAAAAAAGGATTCGCGCGTCCTTTGGACAAAATTCATCTGCTCCCGGAACTCATGGACCAGACCGGCCAGCTCGCGGTTTAAATCTTCATCCGGGGCAATATTTAATATATTTTCCGCTGCCGGTACTATCTGATCGACTATTTCCGACCAGGGCTTGTCCTCCATCTTTTTTCTGGCCGCTTTTGTTGAAAAAGGTGCGCTCACATGAATAGATACGCTTCCGGAGTTTGTACTCACCTGCCGAAAGGGAAGCTGCTTTCCTTCCAATCGGCGCTGCAGACGGATATGGTCGAGCAGCCGGATAAGTTCGGCCCCCTGGGGGTCTTTTTCAGTGGTCCCGGCAATGAGCTCATCCGCCAGGATTTTATCCCTCAGCTGCGCAGCGGCACCGATCAGGCTGGATTGCAGCTCTTCCAATGGGTTGGCAGCTGAGCCCGGACCCGGTTTTCTCCCGCTATCTTTGTCACCGCTCGTTTTAGCAATAGAGAGAATCAAGCGGGCCGGCTTGCCGATCACACTGCCGACGCCACGAAAGAACTTCAAATAGGGAGGGCTGGTGTCAAGCCAGATCCTGTTCATTCGGCGCATAATCTTTTCTATCGGTACCGTGATTAACGCCTGTTGAACGGCATGGCTGCGGGCCAGCATCAGCGCACCAGAATAGAGCGCAAGCTCCTCTCTGACAATTTTTGAAGCCCCAACGACCCGCCGGACGTACTGCAAAAAGGCATCCAGTGTGCTTTGGATCTGCCTGTCTCTGATCTCCCTCGGATCCAGATTTCGCATCAACTCGGAAAGTTCCGGTGTTCCTGAACGAACCGGCCGCAGATTCAAAAAAGCCTTTCCGGACGCGACCGCATCGCTGTCATCGGTTCTATAACGGCCGAGCACATAATCCTCGCCACGGTCGCCATACAGGTTATTGGCCGTTGTGTTCAAATGATCCATGACCTGGCGGTCTTCGAATGTTCGCGAGCATCTGTAGACCAGAATGCACTTTCGCAGTCCCGCTTCTGTTAAAATTTCCCTCATGAAACGGGTGTTCTCCAAATTGTTGTACGTGGCATTGGTAACGACGTAGACCAGAACGTTGCACGCCTCAAGGACCTCCCGGGCGATTTCGCGGTTGATATACCGATCGTTGGAGCCGGTATCAAAGTCGGGGGTATCCATTAACACCTGATCTTTGGGGATAGATTCATGCGTGATATACAGCGGCGGCCCGGGCGTGATCAAATCAGCAGAATCGGCAAGCGGTTGCGGTATTTTCCCGAACGGCTCAAACAGATTGTTAATGATTTTTTCCCGTTTGAAAATATCCGGATGCGCGGCCACCAGAAGGCGTCGCGTGCTGCCGGCATCTCCGCGCACCGGCGACAGGTTGGCACCCAGAAAGGAATTAAAGAACATCGATTTTCCCGAATTTGCACCGCCGCACACGGCGACCATCAGCGGCAGATGCCGGTCAACCAGCGGAAGGAGTCTGGCGTCCAGGTTCCCCCAGTGGTCGGCGCTGGTCTTACCGGCAATCTTTAAATGATCCACCAGAAGTGGCACTCGTTCACGTAGTTTCAGCAGCTGCTGCCGGTATTGATCGAATCTGTTCATCGAAGCACCCTGTGCGCCGTGGGGGCCAAGGTTTCGTGTAAATTCGTGTCCATTTGTGGTTGTATATATTTTTTAACCACGAATTTGCACGAATGAACACGAATTAATTAAAAGGATAGCAAATTGAAAACAATGGTTCCGATTGTTGCGGATTACGTGTTGCAAGTTCTCTTTAACCTGAAACCAGGAACTCGAAACCCGGAACATGTTATTTACTCCCCCCCTCCACCTGCTCCAGGGCGATGTCCTGGTAGCGGTGCAACAGGCGGTGACAGAAGTTGTCCCAGCGCTCACAAACAGCCAGGGTCTCAGGGGTCAAGTCAAGAAGCGAGGGATAGGCCACAAGGTCGGAAATTTCACTGCTCATTTGCTCAATTAGCGCCTTCTTGCCACCGGAAAGTATGCTGTGTACAAATTTTTCCGGCGGATACCATTCGGCTACCCGCTGAAGATCCCGGTGGATCTGGGCAAGCAGCACATTGCGCGGCCCTTCCCAGAGTTCGTTGATTGCCGCATCACGGAACAACCGCGGAAGGCAGGAAAAATCTTCCATCACACCGTGTCCGCCGAACACCGATATGGCCAGCCGCAGTATATCCGTGGTGTCCCAGGTGGCGGTGATTTTCTGCAGCAATATCAGTTCGCGAACATCAATACGTTTTCTGCGGGCCCTTTCCGGTTCATCTGTTTTAAGCCCGCCTTTCAACCCGCCTTCGAGGGTAAGAAAATCGCGATAAAGCTTGAAGGCCCCGGCCGTGGTGCGCCTGGTATACTTCTCAATTTTGCGGACCTGATTGGCCAGCAGGGGGAACATACCGATTTTTTGGTCAAAAGCCTCCCGGAATTCACAGTATTTGCCTGCTTCGCGGGAAGCCCGGGTCATGCTGGCCGCTCCGGAAAGACCGACCGTAAGACGAGACAGTGTCAATACAATACCGACCACGTTGGCCAGGCCCCTGTCAAACGGCCCCATCGGATAGGCCACGGCGCCGTTGAAGGTAAGCTCTGCCGTTGTGAGTTCGCTGGTACCCATCTTCCATTTGATGCGATCAATGGTAAAGCCGTTTCTAATTTCTTTCTCTTTATTGCCCGGCAACCAGGAGGGTACAACAAAAATAGCAATATCTTCCGAGCCGGCCGGTTTGGCCGTAACCACCGCATAGTCGGCATGGGTGGCGGAGCAGAAAAACTTGGTGCCGTACAGCCGCCAGGTGCCGTCTTGATTTACTGCCTCCAGCAGATTCGCCGGCACATCCGACCCTCCCTGTATTTCCGTAAGGTATTGGGCACCGATGGCAAACTCGCCGTCAATGCCTTCGGTGCAATGTTTTAGGATGCATCGGGTTTCAGGGGTATCGGCAAATTTCTCCAGGGTTGCCACCAGACCTTCGGTACACACCAGCGGGCAACTGATGCAGGCCTCGCCGTTCTGATAGATGAGATACATCTTGATCAACTTTACCCATGGCGGCGTTCTCGGAGAAAACAGCCTCTCAGAAAACACCTCCCTTTCCATGACTTCGATCTCAAACGGGCGCACAATGCGGTCGATGCGATGGTGATGGCCGTCATAGTGCATAACATACGGTCTTTTTTCAGGAAATGCGATGGCATCGGAAAAATCCCGCCAGCGAAAAGATACCTTTTTCGAAATTGCCCTGGCTGCCTGATCGACGGTCTCCCACTGATCACCGCAGAAATGCTTTACGACCTGCTGAATAAAAGGATCGTCCCGGTAATAGTCGAAGCTCTGTCGCCAGTCTAAAAAATCGTCAAAATTATAGGGATTGTTTCGGTCCGGAAGAGACATATAAACCTCCTATCGATCCGGGGACCAGGGGACCAAGGAAAATTTGATACTCGGATTTGTTTGTAATTTGGGTTTTGCCTGCCAAGCATCATACATTACCGCCATTCACACATGCAAGAAATTTCAACGGGCAATCACCAGTGAACAACCTACATTAACCCTTTTATATTATTCCCTTTTCTTCAAAATCCATGATCTGATCCTTAAAATAACCGAGCTCTTTTAAAATCTCTTTTGTATTTTTTCCAAAAGACACCGGATAAGTACGGACAGCCCCCGGTGTTTTGCTCAGCTTGATCGGCACTCCCAGAACCGCTGAACGCTCACCGTCTTCACCCTTTCTCTCCAATACCATTTCTCTTTCTCTGAACATCGGATCTTCCAGCACTTCTTCCATCGTTCTAACCGGCGCCCAGCAGGCATCTACATCCGAAAGAATTTCTTCCCACTCGGTCAGTGTTTTTTGCTTAAATGTCTTTCGCATAAAACC
>DAOVBC010000017.1 GCA_030670715.1 Deltaproteobacteria bacterium
ACCGCATTCTCCATTCCCACCAGTACGGCGCGCGACACTATGCTGTGGCCGATACAAAATTGACTGACTTCCCTCAGGCCTTGGAAGGTCTTAATCGTGCCGTAACCCAGCCCGTAACCGGCATGGACATTGAGCTTCAGCCGGGAGGCCAGTTTAACCGCGTCGACAATTTTGGAAAAAAGCTGACTGCGTTTGGCACTCGTCGTTGCTTCGCTGTAAGCTCCTGTGTGGATTTCAACAATATTGGCATTGCACTGGTGCGCCAGCTTTAATTGTTCGGGATTCGGAGCGATGAAAATTCCGACCGGTATACCGCTGTTGTTGAGAGTGGCTGCGATTTCTGAAACCGTAGCTTTGTGCACCATCAGGTCCAGACCGCCTTCAGTTGTAATCTCTTCGCGCGCTTCCGGTACCAGGATAACAAGGTCCGGCTTGATATTGAGCGCCACTCCCAGCATTTCTGATGAGGCCGTCGTTTTCAGTGTCAAGCCGGTCTGTACGACTTTTCTTAGAATTCTGACATCTCTGTCTTGTATATGCCGCCGGTCTTCCCGCAAATGAACCACAATTCCGTCCGCTCCGCCCAATTCCGCCATGATAGCCGCCGCTACCGGGTCGGGGTATTCGGTCTTTCTCGATTCTCTGAGTGTCGCCACCTGGTCGATCTGGACTAGTAACTTTGCCATAGTATCCCTCCGGGGTTTCACTGGTTGAATTGGTTAAGTTGGTTGTAGTTGTGCCGATGACAACGAATTGAACCAATTAAAGAAATCAAACAAATTGAACTATATATTTTTAATTAGTTCGAGCAATTCTATGCTTTTTTCTTCCATCCTGCGGGCTTCGGGTGCATCGTTTTCATGATCGTAGCCGAACAGGTGGAGAATGCCATGTACCAGAAGTTGATCAAACCGCTCTTCCGGGCTGATTCCTGAATGAGCGGCTTCCCGCCGGGCAGTGTCCATGGATATGACCACGTCTCCGAGCAGCAGTGGTGATATTTCGGCAAACTCTCCCTCCAGCATCGGAAACGAGATTACATTTGTGGGTCCCTGTCGGTTGAAGTATTTATCATTCAGGTCCGTGATTTCGGAATCATCGACGACCAGGATGGAAAGCTCGGCCTCAGGATTGGCCAAGGCGTTTAAGATGGCCTGAGCGTTTTTTTGGATTCTCTTTTTTGATATCCTGTAGCTGTTTTGCCTGTTGTCGATCAGGACGCCCATTTTTACCTTTCCCGTTAGCAGCAGCCCGTTGTTCAGGGTAATCAATGCGGTGGTGGTGGATAGCATTTAGAATTTTATAAAAACTCTTTGCAATTTTGTGTAAATCTTTCAGGGTCAGTTCGCAGTAGTCCAGCTGGCCGTCTGAGAAAACTTTGTTGATAAGATCCTGCACCAGTCCCTGTATCCTGGAGGGGGTGGGGTTTGCCAGGGTTCGCGACGCCGCCTCGGCCACATCGGCCAGCATTACCAGACCGATTTCTCTGGTCTGGGGCCTGGGACCGGGATATCGAAAATCGTCAATGTTAACAGCATCTTCTCCTTTTTGCTGTACGGCCTTGTCGTAAAAATAGTTTGTCAGGCTTGTGCCGTGGTGCTGCTGTATTGTGTCGATGATGTTCTGGCCCAGTTTGTGTTTTTTTGCAATTTCAATTCCGTTTTTTACATGGGCTACCAGGATAAGGCTTGACATGGACGGCGCCAGTTTATCGTGCCGGTTGTTGCCGTCGGTCTGGTTTTCTATGAAGTAAAGCGGCTTGTTAATTTTACCAATATCGTGATAATATCCGCATACTTTTGCCAGCAGCGGATTTGCCCCGATATCGGACGCCGCCGCTTCTACCATTGAGCCGACAATCACAGAATGATGGTAAGTTCCGGGCGCTTCCATCATCAATCTCCTGAGAATCGGTCGATCCAGGTTGGCGAGCTCAAGCGATGTGATATCGGTGGTGTAGCCAAAGGCAATTTCAACCAGAGGTACAATACCGGCCGTAACGATTCCGGCTCCGATGCCGCCTGCAAAAGCAAAGGTCCAGTCCCACAGCAGCTTGGTTCCTGAAAATTGGGCCATATAGATATCAATGGCAGTAACCAGGATGATATTTAACAGGCCAAGCTTGGCACCGGCTTTGATAAAAACTTTACGCTCCCGGCATTCGCGAATCCAGTAAGCCGCCATTGTGCTGTTTGCCAGAAAATATAGAAAAAGTGTGAAATTGAACTGGAATATGATGGCGGTGCAGATTGCCAGAACAACGGCAAAGGGCAGGGCGAGTTCGAATCCCAGTACCAGACAAACAATCATCGCCGCTGAGCCAAGCGGAATCCCGTAAGTGAATGACTCGGCCGTAAACGAGGCGGGCGCTTTTGCGGCCAGGGATTCTGACAGATACATCGTCAGTTGGGCCACAAAAAAGAACGTTATCAGCACGATGGTCATAAACAGCAGGCTCTTGTTCTGCTCGCCCGTGGATTGACCGATACCCGGACGGAAAAGTATGTAAGTCGTCATCATCAGGCAGATGATGATCAGCGCCGCACCGATGCTGCCGGTCAGAACATCTTTTCTGCTCTTCCGGTCCCTGAGCGCGTTGAGCTTTAACAGCTGAACTTCCGTTACCCTTTCCCCCTCACGCAGGAGCATTTCACCCGCTTTGATCTTATAAAGGACCGGCTTAATTTCCTCGGCTGCCTGTTTTTTCCGTTCTTCGGTTTCGTTTTTGTTTAATGTAATATTCGGCTGAATCAGACGCTGGGCAAAATCTACTATCAGGTTTCGCAAAGTATAGTTGTGCTGGACCAGCAGGGGTTGACCGATAATCCGAACCATGGACTTCGCCTGATCGAGTCCGTAAAACTGCTTCAGATCCTTTATCACCTGTTCTTTTTGGGTTTCAACCCCCCGCAGAATAATTCCCCGATCCGATTCCCTGAGCAGGATCGCTTTGTTGGTTACAACACCTTTTTCGAGAATTTTAGATAAGATACGAATGATCCCATCTGCGATATCTCCGGAAAATTCTTCTTCCAGAAGGATCCTGTAGGCGCCGCTGCTGACATCAATGCCGATTCTTTGGTCAAATGAGTTCTTTTGCTGGAGGATTTTTTCCTTCGGGGAAGTATCACCGGTTTCAGGCAGAGGCGAAACAGGGCTGGATGTTTCCGATTGATTACTGCTCGGATCCTGACGATTGTCGGCGGCGGTTATCACCTTCTGAAGATCGGAGAATGCGCCTTCAATGCGCTCGCTTAAGGCGGGCATCAGCGCCGTGTCATGATCATACACCGTTAACACTTCTTCAACTGCACGCCTCCGATTGATCTCGGTAGCGGTTTGGTCTTCAACAAAAAAGTCCTTCGGCGCTTTTATATCTTTTTCGGCAACATCTCCCAATTGATAGAATGGTCTGGTGACCACAAGATGCGGATACAGAATGAAGATGAAAGTTGACGTAATGATTAGCAGCAGGAGCCAGCTGAAATAGCGGCTTTCGACGAACAGCTTCCTGACGGAATTTGTGTGTTTTTCGATTCCGGTTTGTCGATTTCTGCCTGACGGTTTGGTGGATGCTGGAGGTACCACTTCTATCTTTTACCTGCTTCCAGATCTTCGTAGGCCTTGATGATATCCTGTACGAGACGATGTCGTACGACATCGGCCTTGGAAAAAAATACGAACTGTATTCCTTCAATACCCTGAAGAATGGTTTTCGATTCGATCAGCCCGGACGTTCTGTCCACGGGCAGGTCGATCTGGGTGATGTCACCTGTGATCACCGCCTTTGAGCTGAATCCGATACGGGTTAAAAACATCTTCATTTGCTCGGTAGTCGTGTTCTGGGCTTCGTCCAGAATAATGAAGGAGTCGTTAAGCGTTCGGCCGCGCATAAAAGCGATGGGGGCCACTTCGATAACTCCCTGATGCATTAAACTGGAAACTTTTTCAAAGCGCATCATATCGTGGAGCGCATCATAAAGCGGTCTCAGGTACGGATCAACTTTTTCTGCAAGGTCTCCGGGCAGAAAACCCAGGGTTTCTCCTGCCTCCACCGCCGGTCGTGTAAGAATGATGCGGCTTACCCGTCCCTTTGTGAGGGATTCGACTGCCATTGCCATGGCAAGATATGTCTTACCTGTTCCGGCGGGCCCGATTCCAAATACGATGTCGTAATTACGGATGGCATCGATATAATCCTTCTGGGCCGGACTTTTCGGGGTAATTAAGCTTTTGTTTGACTTAACGAAAACTGTATCCATAAAAATTTTTTTCAATTTTATCCGGTCATTACCGCTAAGTATGTTGATGGCGTAATCAACGTCGTTCGGGTGAATCGGGTAGTTTTCTTCCAGCAAACCGTAAAGCTGATCAAGAATATTTGCTGCAAGTTTTGATGCAATCGGATCTCCCTGAATGAATACCGTGTTTCCTCTTGCGTTTATATTGATATCCAAGGCGGCGGCTATCTTTATTAAATTGCTGTTATGCTGCCCGAAAAGTTGCAATGCCAGGCCGATATCTGAAAAATCGATTTTGAATGTCCGCTTATTGTCTTCGTTTATGTCTTTAATATGATTCGGTTTCATTGCCTGGACTCAAACCCATAATCCGATGGTAAAATGACCAAAATCCGAAATCCGGTTTGCATATTTAGTTATTGAAATTATTTCGGATTTCGGATTTTGAATTAAATACTGTGAATTCCCGAATTTGTTGTTATCGCACGATATTGAATTACACCTGCAATTCCTGGCTTTCTGAACGGTTACTTTTATACAGTGCCACCATATTTTATATCATATACATTCAAACAATTGCAAACAACATTATCTTCAGCCCCTTATTCCAGTAAAAACACCTTGACTCGATAGGGCCGCAATGTTAACCAAATTCGTTGGTACACATGCTGATTCCCCGCCCTCAGGGTTTTCAACTGGACCGGATACCGAATGACTACCAGGTCTTATTAGACGAATAAAGTGATTGAAAAAGTGCTATGAATCTATTCGATATGTTGGCCATTGTCATACTGGCTTTCTGTATTATACACGGGACATTCCGAGGCCTTATTAAAGAATTGTCTTCCGTTGTGGGTGTACTTGCGGGTTTTTATGCGGCCTATACATACTATATGGGTATTGCAAAACTATTATCCCACTGGATGACAAATCCCGCCTCTGTCAACATTTTAAGCTTTCTTATCATATTTTGTTGCGTCTTCCTAATTATCAGTATGATAGGGGTCGTCATCAAGTATGTGCTCAATATCGCGTTTATGGGTTGGTTCGATCGAATTTGCGGTGCCGGATTCGGTCTGCTCACAGGTGTCCTGATAGTTTCAGTGATGCTGATTATATTTACCGCCTTCCTTCCCAAAGGGGCCTCTTTTGTCAAAGATTCTATCCTGGCCCCCCGCATTGCGCTTGTTTCCGAAAAGATGGCAAAAGTTGTGTCAAAGGACATGAAACAACAGTTTTCAACTAAAATTGAGGAACTGAAAAGGTCCTGGAAGATTTCAGAATGACCACGAAAATGCCGTTTTCTTCTTTGGCACCACTTGACGCTTTAACTCGCCTCGTCAAAACTCTCAGAGGGGACAAGGGCTGTCCATGGGACAGACAGCAGACGCCCCGATCCATTTCGGTTTATCTTACGGAAGAGGTATATGAGCTGGTAGACGCGATTGAGTCCGCTGATCCGGACCGTGTCTGTGAAGAGCTGGGTGACGTTTTATTTCATATCTTTTTTATCGCCCGGTTATATGAGGAAATGGGGCACTTTGACATCGACACTGTGGCGCGTTTGAACAGCGAAAAAATGATACGGCGGCATCCGCATGTGTTCGGTGAAGACAGGCTGGAAAGTACTGAAAAGATCCGTGAGCAGTGGCACGAGATCAAGAAAAGAGAAAAGAACCAACTCCGCAGCGAATCGGTTCTTGACACAATCCCGTTGCAGCTTCCGGCTTTGATGCGTGCATACAGGGTGTCCGAACGTGCCGCACGGGCGGGGTTTGACTGGTCGGATATAGCGGGTGTAATGGACAAAGTGACGGAGGAATGTGCCGAATTCAAACGGGCCGTCGCCGGGGATAACCACAGACAGCACGAAGTTGAATTCGGTGATATCCTTTTTACCCTGGTTAATGTCGCACGGTTTGCCCGGATTCATCCCGAGACCGCTCTGACCGGATCGATAAAAAAATTTGAAAAGCGGTTTAGAGAAATGGAAAAGCGTATTAACAATGCCGGCCGGGACATGAATGATCTGCCTCAAGCCAAGCTGGATGAGCTGTGGGATGAAATAAAGGAAGGGGAAGGGTGATATATTTTTTAGCCTATGCTAAAAGTATTGCTGGATGAAATGGCGGTGGCTTTGAAAAGCGATTTGAGGCAGATCGGTACGATGAAAATAGGCGGCATCGGAGGCGTCATCCCCCGGTTTCAGGCGACCGGTAAACTGTATGACAAGATAGCCGATCATGAGAACCGTATGGTAGGCCTCACTGTGGTTTGAAGTCACCCCCAGGAGCCTTTCAATCTTGCCGGACAGGCCGGTTTCTTCCATTAGTTCTCTCAGAGCAGCCTGCTCCGGTTTTTCCCCGAGCTCCATAAAGCCCCCCGGCAGACACCATTGTCCTGATTTGGGTTCAACACTTCTTTTAACAAGAAGGATTTGCCGACTGCCGTCGACCACCACGGTGCAGGTGGCCGGCACGGGATTTTCGTAGAGAGGGACGCCGCACTGCCTGCAGAAAAGGCGCTGTTGACCTTCCAGCACCTTCTGAGTGAGCGGGTTTCCGCAAAACGGGCAATGTGTTTTCGCCTGCATTGTTAAACCGATGATCTATCTTTAATCATCAAAATCTCCCTTTTCACCTTTGTCCGAGGTGATGGTCGCTGCCCGCTCCACAATTTTATCCGGAGACCATTCTTCAGGGTTTTCAATCCGTTCGGCTTTCGCGCCGGGGTCGTGAGAACCGGTTTCCAGAATTGCCTTAAGGGCCAGATCGGCTGTGTTTTCGGCGTTAAATACGTTCACGAGCATGTTATAGATAAAATCCTCAACCCGCCGGATCATTCGTTCTCTGACTTCCTGCGGCTGCCCGAGGAGTCTGTTTTCAAACGGGAGATTCAGTTTTTTGTAGTTACCCCCCTTCAGGCCGTTCGCTTCCGCATGGACGATAATTTCGGCCCACATATTTTCTGTAACCCCAACGCCTTCGCGTTTAATAAAGCTTCCGTCATCGTTAAGAATGGCATTGCCGTAGTCGTTGACTTCGAGTCCCCAGGAAATCATTTGAAGGGCGGTGGCGACATTGGCCTTTGTCGTCCGTGTTTTTTCGGCAATCTCTCTCAAGCGTTCCGAACTGTTTCCGGAAGTCCCGTGCTGAGCACCGGAAACCGCATAGGGGGCAAGCGCATCATGGATATCCTTGGTCAATTCAACCTGAATACCCTGACCGCTGGCTTCGATACCATGGGTTGTCCCGTTGTTCAGTGCTATCCAATCCGGAAAAATATCATGGGCGTTGAGACCCTGGATGAGAAACAGTGCCTCCTCTACGGTAGAAAGCCCTGTTTTCCCTTTAATTTCACCGACTTCAGTTTCAAGTCCGGACCATTTGGGGATGTATGGATTAAGTTCGAGGTTGGCAAGCAGGTTTTTATCGTCCGGCATATGGGAAGCATCGATGGCAATTGACGTAATCCCGGCTTCAAAAAGGGTAGGAATTTCAACTTTAGCGCCCTCAATGTCCTCTACCTTTTTAATTCCGTAGTGATCGGCGTGTATGGCGACAGGGACCGTAACACCCAACTCGTTGCAGGCGGCATCCACCTGCCGGGCGATATTCCAGAAATTTACAGCACAATATGCATTTGCCCCGCCTTCGGACCGGGCAATTTCTATAATGATTGCCGCATTTGCCCGCTGGGCCGCACGCAGTGCACCGCGAATAACAAAATTGTTGCGGCCGTTGGCAGCCATTGATATTGCCTGACCCTTGGTCAGAGCAGCCCGGTCGATATACTTGCCACTTACGATCAGTGCTTTTGAATTCGGAAACAACTTGACAATATTCGGCGGGCGACCGATCTTCAATGCCTCTTCGAAATCTTTTGGGGGTACGGTTTGGGATGACATAGCTTATTCTCCTTTAATCCTCTAGTTATCGGGAAAGCGGTATCCATTTTTAATAATCCAAAAGCGTCGCTTCTCCGACGTATCATTCGCTTTCGTTTTTAGTCGTCTCTTTTTCTTTGGGCTTGGTCTGTTCGGCAACCTTTGCATTGTATTCCTCTATGTCTGAAAAAAACGTTTTCCTTTTTTTATCGTGATCTTTTAACTTTATATTGAGCGCCCGGACGCTTTCATTATACTTTTTACCGTCCGCCGGCGTTTTGACACTTTTTCTCATCTGAGAGATGCGCTCGTTTTCCTTCATCAGGCTTTCGTATTCATCGGCAAGTTCCTTCTTGCGCCGGTCTAACTCATCAGCCCTTTTTTGAAAATCGTATTTCCCGCCTTTGTCAGCCTCAGCGGGCGCCGCTGCTTCTTCTGTGTTCTCGGGCGGTGTCTGGACAGCTTCGGGTTTACTTTCCGCTTCCACATACCCTTTTGCCGCATCCCGTTGATCCTTAGGGACTTGATTGAAATCATCGGTAAAATGGACATTCCCGTTTTCATCGTAATATTTGTAAAATTCAGCCGAAGCGGATCCGCAAAGCAGAATAACGGACAGCAATATCATTAATTTTATCCACCTCATTGCATTTGTCTCCTTTCAATCGTTCAAATGCTGATGCCTACAGGAATTAATGCATGCCGTCTGGCCGGTCCTGCGACACGGTAGAATACCTGATGATAATTAGAACGGAATTTCGCACATTTCAAATAATTTATCATATCCCACAGGCGATTGCAAATCCCACATAACCTGAAGGGAACATCCTTTTTACTTTAAATCCAAATCAAAATAACCCAAACGCCAAACGCATCCAAAATTATCTTGAACAGCTAGGCCTTGGTCTTCAATTTTGGCTGAGTATATGTTATGTTAAAAAGTTAGAATGTAATAACCGCGATCGCAATGCAAAGCCTTGACAAGGACAAGCATAGAAGTACGTGTTCACGGGGTACGTTTCCCCGAGCAGCGAGATTGGCGCAGTGGCCTCGTCATTTCAATGACCGGACACGCAGCCACCGGAGTGAATCGGGGAGACGCACCCCGTGAACACACGCATAGAATGTGAATCAATCACTTGACCGAACTTAATGTCCGGTATATCAGAAGCGGGAAAGGAGCGGGTATGTTAACCGAGAAGGAAAAAATCGAAACGCTGACACGTCTGGTTATCGAGCTGAATCAGGTCAGTGACCTGGATATCCTCATGGAGCATATCCTGAGCCAGGCCCGGCGTTTTGTAAATGCAGATGCGGGATCCATCTATATCGCCGAAGGCCGGATGCTTCAGTTCACCTATACCCAGAATGACACCCTGCAAAAACGTCTGGCCAAAGGCGAAAAGCTTATCTACTCAACTTTTACCCTTCCCATCGATGAACAAAGTATCGCCGGATATGTAGCGGCTACCGGGCAACCACTGAACATTCCGGACGTTTATGAAATCGCCCCGACCGAACCTTATAATTTCAGCAAGGAATTTGATGAAGCTTCACGGTACACCACGCGGTCGGTGCTGACCATCCCCTTGAAGTCTGCCAGAGGTGATCTTCTGGGGATACTGCAGATCATTAACGCTCAGGATGAGGATCATCAGGTCATTCCCTTTTCTGATAAAGACGAAAAAATGATGCTGCATTTTGCCAGCATTGCCGCTGTTGCGCTTGAGCGAGCCCAGATGACCCGTGCGATCATTCTGCGGATGATCAGAATGGCCGAACTTCGTGACCCGAAAGAAACCGGTGCACATGTTAATCGGGTGGGTGGGGTTGCTGTTGAGATTTATGAACAATGGGCCCTGAAACGCGGCTTATCCCAGAAGGAAATTGATACGAATCGCGATATCCTTCGCATGGCTGCTATGCTGCACGATGTCGGTAAAGTCGCCATTTCTGATTTGATCCTGAAAAAACCGGGGCGTTTTAACAACGATGAATTCGAAATAATGAAACAGCATACAATTCTCGGTGCCCAGCTGTTTCGGGGGCGGCAGTCGGATTTCGATGACGCCGCTTCGCAGGTGGCATTCACCCACCACGAAAGGTGGGATGGTAAAGGTTATCCCGGTTATGTGGATATCCAATCCGGCAGCCCGCTTCCGGATCATATTGCACCGGACGGGTCTCCACTGGGGAAAAAGGGGGAAGAGATCCCAATTTTCGGCAGAATTGTCGCTTTGGCGGATGTTTATGATGCGCTGTCATCGGCCAGGATTTACAAAGAAGCCTGGGAACAATCAGAAGTGCTGGACACCATCGAAAAAGAAGCCGGTTATCATTTTGATCCTGATCTGGTTGAAATTTTCTTTTCGAGCATAGATGTCATTCGATCTATACAGCAGCGGTATTCAGAGAGTGAGTAATTTTTATACCGCCAAATATACTAAATCTATAGATTACGTCTTTTGTGCTACAATCGCTGGATACTGGATACTCGATACTCGATTCTGGATCGAGGAATAAAACTTCCTTATCATTGAGTATCGGGCTTTCAGCTTTGAACCGAATATGCAAATACCTTTAAGATTTTCACTATTTGGAATATCATCCTTGATCCGGCATCTATAGCCCAGAATCCACCATCAACGTCGAATAACAAAGTAAAAGAGAAGCATATGAATACAAGAAAAATAATTGTCATCATCTTCGCGATACTGTTCGTTCTGTCCTGTGCACCCAAAAAGGTTGTCGTTACAGAGCCTAAAGCGGTTGCGCCGGGGGATGAGCTGTTTTTCAAGGCTGAAAAAACGTTCAAGGTACAATCCTACGGAAAGGCGCTGGAATATTATAAACAATATATGGATCAATACCCTAACGGACCTTCGGCCGCCGCTGCCTTGCTCCGGATAGGCACAATCAATATCATGCTGGAGAATTACGCGGAGGCGCGCGGAAATTTTAACCGTTTGCTATCAGAGTACCCCGGCAGCGAATATGTGGCCGGGGCCAAAGTCGGGATACTGAATGCCTATTATTATGAAGGAAAATATTCGGAAGTCATTCAGCTGGCCTCCGTCATCCTGGAAGAACCGGTTGCCAGGGAATATATTGCCCGTACCTATGGTATTCTCGGAGATACCTATTTGGCCATGGAGTCACCGGAAGATGCCGTCTATTTTTACACCATGGCTTATAAAAATTCTGAGGCGCCTCGGAAAGAAATTATTATCGAAAAACTGAAAACCGCGGTCAATTTGCTTGACACAACCGATATTGTTGCCCTGCTGGGGCACCTGGAAGAGGATCTTCCCCGGGGGTATCTGACCTATCAACTCGGCCTGAGTTATGCGGCCGAAGAAAATTACGACGAGGCGATCAGGGCGCTTTCCGAATTTGTCAAAGAGTATCCCGAGCACGAAAATATCCAGCAGGCAAAAGTCCTGATTGAAGAATTTTCGGAAAAAACATTTTATCAGCGTACGACCATCGGCTGTCTGCTTCCTCTGAGCGGACGCTACAAAGTATACGGCAATCGAGCCTTGAAGGGGATCGAGTTTGCCATGGCACAGATCAACAGCCGGACGGAGAACGAGCCCGTACAGCTAATAATAAAAGACACCGGCTCTGATCCGGGCAGAATTGTTTCAGCTGTTGAAGCGCTTGTTCAAAAGCGGGTTGCCGCAATTATAGGCCCGCTGGTAAATCCAGGTTCTGCGGCGGTCATTGCCCAGGAAAACGGCATCCCCATTATAACGATTACCCAGAAGGAAAAAATTACTGAAATCGGTGATAATGTATTTAGAAACTTTCTCACACCGGAAATGCAGGTGAAAACAATCGTGTCTTATGCCGCGGATGAGCTCGGTGTGAGAAATTTTGCCATCCTGTATCCTGAAGAAAAATATGGTAGAACTTTTATGAATCTGTTCTGGGATGAGGTGATCCATCATGGCGGAAAAGTGGTCGGCGTTGAATCTTATGACCCAGCGCACACCGATTTTGCAGCACCCATTAAAAAACTCGTCGGACTTTATTATGAGGTCCCGGAAGATCTGCAAGAAATTGTAAGGCCTCCAAAAGAGGAAGAAACTGAAAAAGCTGAAGAACCAGGCGCCGAAGAGAGGAAAACGGAAGCGGAAAAGGACGAGGAACCGGAAGCCATTGTAGATTTTGAAGCCATATTTATACCCGACGCTCCCAATAAAGCCGGATTGATTGTTCCCCAGCTTGCGTATTATGATATTGAGGATGCCTTCCTGCTGGGAACCAACCTGTGGCACTCGCTTAAACTGGTTGAAATGGCCAAAGAATATGTTCAGGGTGCCATCATGCCCGACGGCTTTTTTTCCGACAGCAAATCGGTTCGCACCAGAGAATTTGTCAGGTATTTTGAACAGACCTATGGTGAAAAGCCAGGAATCATTGAAGCGACCACGTTCGATACGGCGATGATGCTGTTTAAGATTGTCAACAACCCCGATGTTCGTTCCAGAAGCGCGATAAAATATGAACTGCTAAATCTAAGGAATTATCCGGGAGTTACGGGGCTGACAACATTCGATGATACCGGAGACGCGCAAAAACAACTCAGTCTGCTTCAAATTGAAGGGAAACGCTTTGTGGAAATAGAGTAGTCAAATGACTGCTGGTTTCAGGTGAGAAGCTGATCGTTGAAATTTATTGGAGATTAATTTCTTAATGTTCAATTGGTTTGATTGGTTTATTAGGTTTAATTGGTTGCCTCCCTGACGATGTTTCTATAAAGATGCTCACCATTGAGAGTTTTTCTGACCGGCCCCCATACAAAACCAGAGGACCGATCCTCCTTCAACCAATCAAACGAATTCAACAAACAAAACCAACAAACCGGTTCTAATCATTTTTAAGTGAACCCTGACCGGTGGCCTCCAGCACCGTGCGCCACAGCTTGCCGTCGGCAGACACATGTTTTCGATGACCGGCGGCCAGGCGCATGGGTACGTGGACAAAAAAATTGTTCCAGCGGCTGACAATCATTTCTGTTTTGCCCGCCATTCCCGCATGGACCGCATCCCGCCCGAGGAATCCGCAGAATACGCTGTCGTTGGCATTTGCTGGCAGGCTCCTGATCATGTAACTGGGATCGATATATTTGAGAGAAATTTCGATTCCTTTGTCCTGAAAATATGACATTATCCTGTCTTTCAAAAAATGACCGATGTCTTTCAGCTTAATATTTCCGGAGGCGTCCCGTTCATCGCCGGCATTTTCGAAAAACTTTTGACCGAATCCCTCCGCAACGACAATGACGGCATGGCCTCTGAGCTCCAGCCGCTTTTGAAGATTGTGGAGCAGCCCGTTTTCACCTTCCAGGTCGATATCGATTTCGGGAATCAAGACGAAGTTTACATCCTGCTGGGCCAGGGTAGCCGTAGCGGCAATGAAACCGGAATGCCGTCCCATAAGCTTGATTAACCCGATACCATTAGGATAACCCAGGGCCTCATTATGGGCACCTTTTATGGCACGGGTTGCCACGTCAACGGCCGTGTCAAAACCGAAGGAGCGCGACACCATGACAATATCATTGTCAATTGTTTTGGGGATACCAATGACGCTGATTTTCAACTGCCTTTCACTGATAGTGTCGACAATCCTGGAAGCGGCCATCAGGGTTCCGTCACCACCGATCATAAAAAGAATACCGATATTCATCCGCTCCAGGCTGTCGACGATCCCGTCTATCGGTTGCGGGCCCCTTGAGGAACCGAGGATAGATCCGCCCATATCCAGAATGTCGCTGACCGTGTCAGAGCTAAGGTCCATTAATTCGCGACCGAATTCAGGTATAAATCCCTGCAGTCCGTAACGGATGCCGTAGATGTGTTTGACCCCATAGCCGTAAAAGAGTTCCAAAACGATCGAGCGAATGATGTCATTAAGGCCCGGGCAGAGGCCGCCGCAGGTTACCAGCGCACATCTGACCTTGCTCGGGTCAAAATAGATATTTTTCCTGGGCCCGGCTGTTTCAAGCGAGGGAGGATTGTTACCCTCCTCAATAGATCGTCTCAAGTTTGATATATTTACATCGACAACCACCCGGTTATCGTCGGACACAAAGCTCGTTCCGTTCGGACCGTTTAGAGGGCCTTTGACAGGAGATGGAATTTTAGCCGAACCGAGTGTGGATATCAGGGTGTCGATTGCATCGTAATCCATTTCTTACTCCTTTGGTTTCCAACTTGACGTCACGATTTTCAGAGCCGTGAATAAAATATTTGTGTGAACCGCTTGTTACTGCAGTGGTAATTAATTTTGAGGGGTCGGGGAGTTGTTTTGAATTGAGAGCTCCATGAATTATCAGCGCATCGCCGGGCAAACTCATGCATAAGGGTTCGTAAAGAAAGAACAGAGGATGGGGTATTAAATCAATAAGTTAAGCGCGTATTGAGTATTTTAGCATTCATGAAATATCTCAACAATTCGCTGTTCTTTCTTAACGAACCCTAAACCATTCAAACAGTGCCCGGCGATGCGCTGATAACCCATTCCGCTCTAATATGAGGTTTAGCGATAGAAACACCCCGACCCCTGAATTAATTTTAACAGCATGTCAATATTTCCGGAAAAAATCAAGAAGATATGCCACGGATATTCAATGCTCCAATTCGATATTACTCCGGCACATCGCCGCACCCCCCATTGGCTAAAGTCGGGTACGTGTTCACGGGGTGCGCTCCCCCCGCTTCACTCCGGTGGCTACGTGTCTGGTCATTTCAATGACTTAGCCACGGGGGCATTCCTGCCCCCTCCGCGTTCTCCCGCGAAAATCATGCGGGAGCCGCGGTCT